>JALSTC010000027.1 GCA_026983935.1 Ardenticatenia bacterium | reverse complement strand
AAGGCGGATGCAGCGCAATATCATCCTGCGGCATCGGGTCATCAAATACATCCGCGATTTTCTGGACGCGCGGGGGTTCGTCGAAATCGAGACGCCGATCCTGTTCAAGACCACACCGGAAGGCGCACGCGACTACCTTGTGCCCAGCCGTGTGCATCCCGGCAAATTTTATGCCCTGCCACAGAGTCCGCAGCAGCTCAAGCAGTTGCTGATGGTGGCCGGGTATGAGCGCTATTTCCAGATCGCGCGCTGCTTCCGTGACGAGGATCAGCGCGGCGACCGTCAGCCGGAGTTCACACAGCTTGACCTGGAAATGAGCTTTATCGAACGCGATGACGTGATGAATCTCATCGAAGCGCTGATGATCGGTATCGTGGAGGATGTTTCCGACCGCGAACTGCTCACCAAACCATTCCCGCGCCTCACCCACCATGAAGCGATGGAGAAGTACGGCTCTGACAAGCCCGACATGCGCTATGACCTCGAATGGGTGGACGTGAGCGCCGTGGCAGGCAAGAGCGGCTTCCCCGTCTTCCAGAACAACGTGGCCGCGGGCAGGCCGGTCAAGGTGATGCGCGTGCCGGGCGCGGGCGCGCTCAGCGGCACGAAGCTCAAGAAACTGCATGGCGAACTGGAAGCCCTGGTGAAAAATGCCGGAGCCAAGGGCCTGGCCTGGATGGCGCTGCAGGAAGGTGAGTCCGGCGAAGTGCGCGGCCCCATCGGCAAGCATTTCAGCATTGAGCAGAAAGCAGAACTTTTCGAGCTGCTTGGCGCAGAACCCGGCGACCTACTGCTCTTCCTCTCGGATGCGCCAAAAGCGCTCTATCCCGCCCAGGACGTCCTGCGGCGGGAAATGGCCGCGCGGCAGGGCCTTGTCGATCCACATCAGGTCGCCTTCGCCTGGATCGTGGATTTTCCACTCTTTGAGTGGAACGAGGACGAGCATCGCTGGGATCCGTCCCACCACCTGTTCACGTCTCCCATGCCAGAGGACATCCCGCTGCTGGATACCGATCCCGGCAGGGCACGCGGCCAGCAGTATGATCTGTGCTGCAACGGCTATGAGGTGGCCGGAGGCAGCATCCGTATCCATCAGCGCGATGTCCAGGAAAAGATTTTCAGCCTGATCGGGCTGGATGTTGAGGTGGCAAAGGAGCGCTTCGGCCACATGCTGGAAGCGTTTGAATACGGCACACCGCCACACGGCGGCATCGCGCCCGGCATTGACCGGCTGGTGATGCTGCTGGCGGGTGAGCCGAACATCCGCGAGGTGATCGCCTTCCCCAAGACTCAGCAGGCCGCCGACCTGATGGCCGGTGCGCCGTCCGAGGTCGAACCGATCCAGTTGGAAGAGCTGCATATCCGGGTTGTGACAGATAAAGACAAATAGGCACAAACAGACAGCCGAACAGTCATCATCGTTTCCGAAAGATTCAGAGCGTGTGAACAGCCGCACGCTCTGTTGATTTATTGCGGTCTTGGCGAGTACGCGCTGCCGTTATATGATGGATTCAGGAAAACGCGGGTTCACCGGCACACATGCTTAAGGGAAAATGCCTATGGCACAGGAACGAATCACGCTTCTGGAAGGCAAACACATCATCCTGGGGGTGACGGGCAGTATTGCCGTGTATAAAGCGGTTGATCTTGCCAGCAAACTCACTCAAGCCGGGGCAGCGGTAGACGTGATCATGACTGAATCGGCGCAGCAGTTCATCGCGCCGCTGACTTTCCAGGCCGTCACCGGACGCCCGACCTACACCGATCTATGGCGGACGGAGAGCCGGGACGCCCTGCCCACACACATCGCCCATGTCGGGCTGGGAGAGGAAGCCGATCTGCTGCTCATTGCACCGGCAACAGCCAACACGCTGGCAAAAATAGCCGCCGGTCTGGCCGACGATCTGCTGTCCGTAACCGCGCTGGCCGCCCACTGCCCTGTGGCTGCCGCCCCGGCAATGGACGGCGCAATGTACGGCCATCCGGCCACACAGGCGAACATTGCCACCCTGCGCAAACGCGGTGTTTTCATCATCGAACCGGAGACCGGGCGCTTTGCCTCCGGGCTGAGCGGCAAAGGCCGCCTGCCGGAGACTCCGACCCTGATCGGGACGATCCGGCAGATACTGGGGCGCGGCGGCATACTGGCCGGACGTCGGGTCGTCGTCACGGCGGGCGGGACGAAAGAACCGCTCGATCCGGTGCGCATCCTGACCAACCGCTCGACCGGCAAACAGGGTCATGCCCTGGCCCAGGCAGCCATAGATGCCGGTGCCGCCGTGACGTTGATCAGCACTGCCGAGGCGCTGCCGATTCCGGTCGGCGCGGCATACGTCCCGGTGCACACGGCGCAGGAGATGCTGGAAGCCGTTGAGTCTCATCTGGAAAGGGCAGATGTACTGATCATGGCAGCGGCAGTAGCCGATTTCCGCCCGGCACAGATCGCCGCGCAGAAGATCAAGAAAGCAGAGAACGAACAGCTTACGCTGACTCTGGCCCGCAACCCGGATATTCTCATGGCGGTCAAAGCGCTGCGCGAACGCAGCGGCTGGCCGCGGGTGACCGTTGGCTTTGCGGCAGAAAGTGAAGCCCTGCTGGAAAACGCGCTCGCCAAACTGGAAGCCAAAGGACTTGACCTGATTGTTGCCAATGATATCACCGCCCCGGATGCC
The DNA here is from genome assembly GCA_026983935.1 of Ardenticatenia bacterium. GTDB lineage: Bacteria > Chloroflexota > Anaerolineae > Aggregatilineales > Ch27 > JALSTC01. The sequence goes on along the minus strand of JALSTC010000027.1, from coordinate 3,031 downwards.
GGATTCGCCGTGGACAGCAACCGCGTGGTCATCGTGGATACGCAAGGCGGGCAGCAGCAGATCGGCCCGGCCAGCAAGGCCCGCATCAGCGAAGCCATCATTCATCGCGTTGCGGACATCCTGGCGCAGTTGGACACATCCGGCATTTAGTTGCGTGCCGCAATCAGCCGCAGCCCATCCAGCGTCAGCCAGGGATCAATCGCATCAAAGCGGTCGGTCAACGGCCCGATCACTCGCGACAGACCGCCTGTGGCGATAACCTGGGCACCATCCATCTCGCGCCGCATGCGATCAACGATCCCTTCCACCATACAGACGTATCCCAGCACCAGCCCGGCCTGCATGGCCTGCACCGTATTGCGCCCGATGATGGAAGGAGGGGGAATCAGTTCAATATGGGGAAGCTGCGCAGTCCGGCTGACCAGCGCATCGGCAGTGACGTTCAACCCCGCCGCAATAGCGACTCCAAGCAGCGCGCCGGGGTCGGTCACCGCCGTGAACGTCGTGGCCGTGCCAAAATCCACCACGATGCAGTTGCTGCGAAAGCGGTCATAGGCGGCCACTGCATCGGCCAGCAGATCGCTGCCTATCTTGTCCGGATGCTCCGTGCGAATCTCAATGCCCAGATCAATGCCAGTGCCCCGGATGATCAACGGTGGATGTCCGGTGCGCTGGGCGACCATCTCGGCGATACCCTGGGTAAGCTGGGGCACGACGCTGCTCAACACCGTGCGTTCGAAGGCGTGCAGATCAAGCCCGGCCTCATGCAGGAAGCCCTGAAAAAACACCGCATGTTCATCCGGCATCCGCTCGCGAACGGTCTGCACACGCCAGTGATGTATCCAGCGTGTGCCGTCATGCACGCCAAAAACGATATTGGTATTGCCGATGTCAATCGCCAGCAGCATTTGCATGTCATCCTTCTCGAAAGTTAACCACTTCTACCATCGTCGTAGATTATACAGGCTCTCGCCAGAATAAAATGTCTCTTCTGGCGGCCATACTACAAAGGATAGACCATGAACAATCAAACCCTGACGGCCCTCGAAGGCTTCCGCGTCGGCCATGCCCAGAACCTCGACGGCCCGACCGGCTGCACCGTCGTGCTGTGCCCGCCGGGCACGGTCGGCGGCGTGGATCAGCGGGGCGGCGCGCCCGGTACGCGGGAAACCGACCTGCTGCGCCCCCTGCATCTGGTCGAGCACGTTCACGCCGTGCTGCTGACCGGCGGCAGCGCCTACGGCCTTGACGCGGCGGGCGGTGTGATGCGCTATCTGGAAGCGGCGGGAATCGGCTTCCAGGTCAGCACGGGCGTTGTGCCGATCGTCCCCGCTGCGGTAATCTTCGATCTCGATATCGGCAACCCGGCCATCCGGCCCGATGCGGCGATGGGCCATGCCGCCTGCCAGGCAGCATCCGACGCGCCAGCAGCCGAAGGCTGCGTTGGCGCAGGAACCGGGGCACGTGTCGGCATGTACATGGGGGCGGCCTTTGCCTGTAAATCCGGCGTCGGCAGCGCCCTGATCGATCTGGGAAATGGCCTGAAAGTCGCGGCGCTGATGGTCGTCAATGCGCTGGGCGATATTGTTGATGCACAGGGCGCGATTCTGGCGGGGATGCGCCAGCCGCCGGAGGGCGATCGCTTTGTCGGCGCGATAAACCTCATGCGGCAGATGGCCGCCACGCCGCCTCCATCCCCGACGGCTGGCAGCAATACCATCGTCGGTGTTGTGGCCACCAATGCCCGCCTGACCAAAATGCAGGCCAACAAAGTGGCGCAGATGGCTCAGGATGGCCTGGCCCGCGCCGTCTGCCCCGCGCACACGATGTATGACGGCGACACGATCTTTGCGCTGGCGAGCGGCACGCACGGCCCCGCCGATGTGAGCGTGATCGGGGCCTTTGCGGCGGAAGCCACCGCGCAGGCCATCCGGCGGGCGGTGCAAACTGCCACGCCGCTTGCCGGGCTGCCGGTCGGGGCATCAATCAGCGGCCAGACGAAGGAGCAATAACGCGGTAGGGCCACTTCCCGGATTTGCGACGCACGTACTCATCACGATAGCGGGCAAATGCCGGGTCGAGGGCGGAAAGCGGCTGCGCTGTCCCGTTGAGCAGCACATCCGGATCAATCGTACGGATTTTGGTGCTGATACGGAAGGCCGGGGATTCCTCATCGCGGACGAAGCGTGTCTCCGGTGAAATCAGGGCAAGTTGGGCCTGCAGCGCCGGATCATCGCTGGCCAGCATCTGCTGCCAGACGACAGCGTCGGTGCGCCAGAGATCGGCCTCGGTGATGATGCCACGATCCAGTGCCGTCTTGATCGCCCGAGCCGTCAATTCATACAGCCCGACCTCGCGGAAGTCGGCCCAGCTACCATCATCGGCGGCGATATAAGTCTCGGCCATCCAGCGGGCCACAGCCAGATCGTCAACCACAATGCGCCCCTTGTACACGGTCAGGTGTTCAACTGCGTTCCGGCACTGCTCAAGCGTCGCCAGGCCCAGATCATGGCTGTCCCGCAGGAAATAATCGAGCCGATCCGCACACAATGCAGGCGCGGGCTGCTCCAGCAGCGGGAAACTGTCTTCCTCCAGAAAATCGCGCCAGTCGTAACCATGCGCCGTCAACACGTTCGGCAGATCAGTAGCGGCGACATAATCGGCTTTGATCTCATCATGGTAGCTCTGGCTGTCATGCCCGCCAAAGACGTAATCAATGACATGGCTGAAGGCCGTATGGCTCACGTCATGCAGCAAGGCGGCGATCTGCTCCTCCACCGATCCCCCCAGCCGCCGCACCAGCAGCATCACGCCGACCGAATGCTCAAAGCGACTGACGGGTACGGTGATCCCGATCAATGCGCTGATGCCATGCTGCAAGACACCGCGCAGGCGCTGCATGGCGGCGCTGGACATGACATCCAGCAGCACCGGTTCTTCTATCTCAACAGGGCCGTAAAGGCGGCTTTCATAACGCACAGGGAACTCCCTCAGAACAAGGAGCAATTATACCGCGAAAAAGTGGCAGCTT
>JALSTC010000026.1 GCA_026983935.1 Ardenticatenia bacterium | reverse complement strand
TATTTTCATCAAGGGCCGGCATGTCCAGATAGTCATTCAGCGGAAGCCCCATGCCCTCCAGCATCAACCCGCCGGCGATCTGGTCGGCATCCTGATCGACGAGATCAATGACCGTACCACCGGACAGCGCAGTCCGCACCAGCGTCTGATTCTGGCGGCCATTCCAGACGGCGCTGATGGTGATGTTGGGATGTTCCTGCTCAAAGGCATCTATCCACTGCTGGATGACCAGGGCCTGGCCTTCGGTTTCGTTCCACATGGACCAGTAGACGAGTTCGATCTGCTCATCCTGAGCAGACACGCTCCCCAGCGCTGCCACAAGCAGCGCCAGGAGCACAACAAGGCTTACAAATTTTCGGGTTCGCATCATTTTTGCTCCTGATATGAAGTGACGAAAAAGCCTGTATGGGCTGCAGGCTGATAGCCCGAAAGAAAACGACGGTCTGTTCTTATGCTCTCCCTCCTTATAGCTTGAAAAACGAACAGGCAGCCAGTGGGTAACGAAACCGATCCTTCTGCGGAAGCAGCCCCCCGGCGGCTTCCCCGATCAGGTGACAAGGCTATCCAGCACGACAACGGCATTCAGGTTCCCTGCATGGTCGGGGTCCTGGTTGTTATGTATCGCCCGGCGGTACGCCAGCAGTTGCAGTACCGGCAGATAGGCAATAGCCCGCGCCCAGAGTGGCAGCCCGGACTGCAGCGGCACGAAATAGCCCAACTGCGATACCCCTTCCCGATCATCTTCCGCAATGGCGAGGAGCCGTGCTCCCCGCTGGCGCATATCCTGCAGCACGGCCACTTCAGGACGGTAAGCGTCATCCGAAAGCAGGCCGATAACCAGCGACTGCTCATCAATCATGGACATCGGCCCATGCCGGAATTCAAGCGTATGATAGGCCTCGCTGTATGAGAGCGACATCTCCTTCATTTTGAGCATGGCCTCGCAGGCCAGCCCATAGAGCGTATCTGACCCCAGAAAGAAGAAGCGCGTGAGGTCATCGGCTGTACCGAGGCGCTGAACAAGATCGGCGTGTGCTTCGAGCAGCCGCGCCGCAATGGCGGGCAGCCGCGAAAAATCGGCCTCCTCGCCGGAGAAGAACGCCGCCAGCATCGTTGTCACGATAGCCATGCTGCTGAAGGATCGTGTTTGCGCCAGGCTTTCCTCACGCGCGGAATCAACAGCCAGTACAATATCGGCCAGTTCTGCCAGCTCGCTTTCGCTGTAGCAGGTCACAACGATGACTTTGCCCGGCAGGTGCTTTCGAAACAGTTGGATGGCTTCGATGGTTTCTGTGGTTTCGCCGGAGCGCGAAACCGCGATCAACAGGGTATTCGAGGTGGGAGCGAAAACCGTATCCGGGAAAAGCACCAGCTCCGAGGCGGGGTATGCAGTGGCAGGGACACCGGTGAGCCGCTGCATCAGACTTGCTGCATGGAGGGAGAGATAGTACGTGGAGCCGCATCCGGTGAAGATCACCCGCTCAAACGCCTGTCCCTGCCAGAAGGCGGTCAGCTCTTTGGACTGCGCATTCATCAACGCCAGCGCATCTGCCCAGACAGTGGGTTGGCTGAGAATTTCCGATAGGGTGTGCCTTCCAGGCTCGCTCATGGGCTTTGCCTCATCCTGAAAACCCAGGATTATCTTGTGGACAGGGTGAACAAATATGAATTTTTATGATTGTATGTGAATATCTTAGCGACTTTTTTGACCGTTGTCAATAACGACGCGCAAAATGATCACCCGTGCCGGATAACGCAGCCCCTCTGTCTGCCCTTCTAGCGGGTGGGCAAGGGCAAGCGTCCGTCAGAAGCCCCCGTCTTCAGGCGTGGGGAGTGTCACAGAAACTGCGAACCGTCCTCCCCAAAAAATCATAAACAATCAGACAATTGCACAAACAATCACATTTCGATATTATAATATTTAGATGAAAATGGCTATTGCACCAGAGCGGCGACCCATTTATGATATTGTTGGCCTGTATGGCCAGTGTCACTATTCAGACCCACGATGAGGACCTATGCCCGAATTACTGAAAGAAGAACGGCTGCGCATCACGCTGGAAACCGTGCGTGAACGCGGCAGTGTCACTGTCCCGGAACTGAGCGACACCTTTGGAGTCAGTGAGATCACCATCAGGCGCGACCTCAAGGAGCTTGCCGAGCGGGGTTTGATCCGGCGGGCGCACGGCGGAGCCGTCTATCCGGCAGGCACGCTCCCGGAGCCGCCTGTGATCCAGCGCATGCAGAAAAACCGGGCATACAAACTGCGCATCGCCGAAGCGGCAGCCGACCTGATCGAGGACGGCGACTCCGTATTCATCGGCTCCGGGTCAACCACGACTTACATCGCCCGCAAGCTGGTGAACCGCCAGAATCTCACAGTGGTGACCAACGCCATCAGCGTGGCGACCGAGCTGGCTACCGCTGACGGCGTCACGGTGGTTGTGCTGGGCGGGCTGCTGCGCCCATCCGAGCTGTCCATGGTCGGCCATATCACGGAGCAGGCCCTTAAGGAAGTACGGCTGGAGAAGGTCTTTCTCGGCATGCGGGCCATCAGCCTGGAGGCAGGGCTGACCAACGATTACCTGCCCGAAGTGATGACCGATCGCGCCATCCTGCAGATGGCACCCAAACTGATCGTCGTGGCCGATTATTCCAAATTCGGCAAGATCGCCTCTGCCTTCGTCGCCTCAATTGATCAGATCACCACGCTGGTCACCAACAAAGAAGTCGATCCGGAGATTCTGGAACAGATCCGCGCCAGCGGCGTTGAAGTTATCGCCGTATAGCACCGCTCACCCGGAAACCGGCTGATCTCCGGCAATGGGCAGCAGTTCCACGACACTACCCAGGATTCCGGCCTCACCCCCCTGCTCACCAAGGACGATTTCCACTTCCCTGAAGTGGCCGCGTGTATTGGCGGCAATATCACGGAAAAAATCACCGACCAGCACATCGAACGTCTCCCCGCAGGCCTCAAGCAGGACGCTGCCTGCGGCGGCTGTCCCGCCCGTCAGGGCCACCCGGTGCGGGTAGAAAATCACGCTCAGCGTTGCCAGCGTCTGTCCCAGATAGGCCCCGATCTGCCGCATGATTTCGACGGCCGTTTGATCTTGCTGCTCCCGTGCCGCGGCGATCACATCTCTGGCCTTCACAGCGCGGCCATAGCGGGCCAGTGCCAGCCGCTCGATCCCTTTGACGCCGCACAGCGCCTCCGCCGAACCTTTCACGCCGTTGGCATCCATCGGGCCATCAGGATCGAGGATGACCAGCCCGGTGTTACCGGAATTCCCGCCGTCAATGATCAGCGGTTTGCCGTCCACCAGAACGCCCGCGCCAAGCCCCGTGCCAACGGCCAGACACATAAAACGGCGGACGCCATGCCCGCAGCCAAAATAGTACTCGCCAAGCGTATGCGCGATCAGATCGTTGTGAATAACCACGCGCATGCCGTACCGCGCTTCCAGCAGCCCGCGTACATCCAGATTACGGAGGGCGGGTGTATTGGCAGCGATGATCGGACCGCACCGTTCGGCATCCAGCTCACCATGCATGGACAGGCCGAGGCCGATAACATCCGCTTCTGCTGCGCCCAGGACGGCATCTATGGCGGCATACAGCCGATTGAGGAAAGGCGCGGGATCGGTGCCTGTGGCTTCGGTGGGCATCTGCCGGAAAGCCGTGATTTCCCCGGCAGTATTGACCAGCCCCATCTTGGTGCTGGTGCCGCCAACGTCAATACCGAGTGCCAGCGGTTGGGAAGTGCTCATACGTCGTCAGTCCAGTACTCGAATCGCCCTGCAGCCCGGCATCATCAGGACTCGCCCAGCCGGTCAGGGTCCTTACCACGTGCCTGCGCCTGGTAAAAAGCCAGAAGCTGCAGGAAGGGCAGGTACAGCACCGGGCGCACCCACGACGGCAGGCCTGACCGCAGGCTCACGCCATGATCCCGCGGGCTGTCCCGCCCGGTGACCTGTTCGCCAGCAGCCAGCACACGCGCCCCTCGACGCTGCGCCTCCTCAAGTGCGCTGGCTTCTTCCGCCTGAGCAGCATCCGACAGCAGCGCGACCACAGTGGTCTCCGCATCGGTCAGATAGCGGGGGCCGTGAAGGAATTCCAGCGCATGAAAGGCCATCGCGGGCAGAAGCGACATCTCCATCATCTTCAACATCGCCTCACAGGCCAGCCCATAGCACATGCCCGATCCCAGGAACATGTAGCGGGCCGTGCCCCCGGCAGTGCCCACATGGTGAGCCACCTCCTGAAACTGCGGCAGCAGCCGCTCCAGAACACCGGGCAGCGGCATGAGTGCCTCTACAGCAGCCTCCCCTTCGGAAAACACCCCGGCCAGCACCTGCAAAAGCAGCGTCATGCTGCTGAAGGAGCGCGTCTGCACCCGGCTCCGTTCGCGTGCCACGTCTGCAGCCAGCACATGGTCGGCCTCTGCCGCCAGCCGACTCTCGCTGTGGCAGCTCACCGCCAGCGTCTCCCCCCTGCCCGCTCTGCGGAAGCTCCGTGCTGCTTCGATCGTTTCTCTGGTGGCCCCTGAGCGGGAAACGGTCACCAGCAGCGTCCGCCTGGAAGCATCAAAGTTCGCCTGTGGGAACAGCATCAGTTCAGATGCCGGATAGGCATATGCCGGGATGCCCGCGTGTGCCCGCAGCAGAGCCGCGCCGAAGACAGACAGGTAATAGGTGGAGCCGCATCCGGTGAGGATCACCTGATTGAATGTGCCTTCATCCCAGAATTCCGCGAGCCATGCTGCCTGACGCGCCGCTTCCTCCAGTACATCAGCCCAGATCGCGGGCTGGCTCATGATCTCTGAACGGGTGATTTCACCGGGAGATGTCACAACCAGCCTCCTTCATCAGTACGGCAGAAATGCCTGTGGAGAGACGGTTCCTGCGCCTGACGCCGCGCTGCAGGCGATAACCGTGGGAGAGATGCCCGTGGCGGCAAGATAGCGCTCGCTCACATGCGCCTCAAAAGCAGGTACGGCATCCGCCGCAACAAGGGCCACGATGCAGCCGCCCCATCCGGCCCCGGTCAGGCGCGCCCCGGCAACACCGTCCACTTCCCGCGCCGCCTGAACCAGGACTTCCAGTTCATCACAGCTAATTTCGTAATCATCGCGCGCACTGGCATGCGCCTCATTGAGCAGCCGTCCCAGCGTGGCAATATCGCCCGCCTCCATTGCCCGGACGGATTCCTCAACACGCCGGTTTTCCGTCCACACGTGGCGGCAGCGCGCCCGCACGCGCAGCCTGGCGTCGGCTTGCAGGCCGGGCAGGTCGCCCAGATCGATGCCCTGCGCTGCCAGGTCGCGCACCGCGATCACGTCGGGCAGATATGGGGCGAGCGCCTCCCATGCGGTCGTCTGCACATCGCGCAGGTGTGTGATGCCAGGATAGGCCTTCTGCAGCAGCGCCACCCCCGCCCGGCACGCCGCCACACGATGATTGAATCCGCCTCCGACGTTGCGATGATGTACCCCGCTGTTTACGATCAGCAGGCGGTATCCCTCAGGCAACGGCACGTGTTTGAAGGCGTAATGCCCGGTGGAATCCGGACGGCAGTCCAGGAACAGCCCGTGACCCTGCCGCCCCAGCAGGGAGGCAAAATGATCCATGACGCCCCCGCGCGTCCCCACGTACCACTCCGCCCGCGAACACAGCACCGCCAGCTCCGCTGGCTCCGGCTGCC
>JALSTC010000025.1 GCA_026983935.1 Ardenticatenia bacterium | reverse complement strand
CATCCGCACAGAGAAATATAAGGATATGACTCGTGTGGAATTCCGCTGCGGGGGGCGGGCGCTGGCCGATTACCGCCGCAAAAATGCCATCATCCACCGCCTGATGGCTGCACTGACGACCGGCGCTGACGATCTGGAAGATGCCATCACCCGCCTGCAGGATGAAAACAGGCATCTGCGCGGCGAGCTGCGTGCCGCCCGGCAGGAGCTGTTGAACGCAGAAGCAGCCGTATTGTGGCAGGAAGCGCCCGAATCAGGCGGCCTCCGCGTGATCGCCCGCGCATGGGAAGGCCGCGATCCACAGGACATTCGTCCGCTGGCAAGCCGCCTGATTCAGCAGCCCGGCACGGTGGTGCTGCTGGGTGTGGCGGGGGATCGGGCGCAGATCGTCATGGCGCGGTCAGAAGACCTGCCCGGGCTGGATATGGTCGCTCTGCTGCGCCGCACGATGAGCACATTGACGGGCAATCCCGATGAACGGCGGGGCGGCGGCAGGCCGGATTTTGCCCAGGGCGGCGGCATCTCCGCAGACGCGGGGCAGATGCAGGCGGCGCTGAATGAAGCGGCGGCGGTTATCCTGAAGCATGAAGGCCAGCAGGTAGAATCAAAAAACGGGTAAGGAAGAGCCATGCAGGAAATTGCAGAAGGTGTTGTTGTTTCTACAGAATTCCGCCGCATCACCGTCGGCGCGATTGTGACGGGCAGGGGCATTGTCTGTGTGGACGTGCCGCCCTACCCGGACGATGCGCAGCGCTGGCAGGCCATGCTGCTGGAGCGGTTCAAGCAGCCGATTCGTGCCGTTGTGCTGACCGATTCTCACCGCGACCGGCTGCCGGGCCTGCATTGGTTTGATACGGCGACGATCGTTGCCCACACGGCGACGTTTTATGCCATGAAGGCCCTGCCTAACGCATTCATGGATCAGATGGCGGATGCGCTCTCCATGGACAGCCGGGAGCGGAGCAGCTTCGTGGGGGTGAAGCTGCGTCTGCCGCGTGTCACGTTTGATGACCGCATGACTATCTATGTCGAGGATGTCGGCGTGCCGCTCCTGGCCATGCCCGGCCCGACTCCGGGCAATGTCTGGGTGCATCTGCCGGATCAGCGCGTGGTCTTCACCGGGGACAGCGTGGTGCTCAACCAGCCGCTGGTTATGGGGCAGGCGCAGAGCAAGGCCTGGCTCAACAGCCTGACGCTGCTGCGCCGCCCACGATTCGCTGCCGATGTGGTCGTGCCGGGGCGCGGGCCTGTGACGGACAAAGACTCCACGCAGGCGATTTCGGAGTTCCTGCGCTATCTGCGGCGGCGTGTGCAGCGGCTGTACCGCAGCGGCCACCCGCGTTCAGATATCGCCAATATCGTGCCGGGCATCATGGCGCAGTTGACCTGCCCACCGGGGGATGAGGAAGATGTGCAGCGGCGGCTCAAGACTGGACTGGAATCGATCTACGATGAGTTCCGACTGGAGGAAGAACAGGAAAAGCAGAGATAGGCAGGGGGCTTTCATGCCATTCGACCGCCGCATTCTGGACGGCTGTTCTTGCCCGCTGGAGCAAACCCACTACAATTGTATATACATAAACTAAGCGCACCCGATCTCTGGAGACCGCCATGGCCAGTCCAAGCGAGGCGCTGTGGGAGATTAACAACGAGTATCGTAAGCGGCTCAGCCAGTTGATGGGGCACATGAAACTGTTGGAGCAGCTTCTACAGATGCATGGCGGCACAGACCCGGGCCTGCGTGCAGCCATCCGCCGCATCCGCGCCACGCTGGAAGAGATTGACGTCGATCACCACGAATGGCGTCACACCTATTTTTACCGCCTGCCTGAAGGGCAGCATAAGCGCCGCATGGTTTCCACACCGGTGGCCGTGCGGCTTGCCCTGACGACATTCGATCGGATGCTTCAGACCCATCTGGAGCATTTTGATGCGATTGCACAGACTCTCGACTCACTGCCCCGCCCTGATCCTTCCCTGACCCGGGTGATCAAAGGGAACGATCTGTGGGAACTTTGTATGGCAGGTGCAGAGAGCCTGGTCACGTATGATCGCTTCATGCGTGAACAGCTCTCCGGAATCCCGCACCGGCTCTAGCCATTCCCGGCATCGATGATCACCGTCCCCAGCAGAATAGAATAGTCTGTCACTTCACTTCCATCGGGGCCTACAACCGGAATGCGATCGTGGTTTTCCGGCTCGTAGAGGCCGGTCTGTACGCGGTATTCGCCCGGCGGCAGGTCATCTGGCAGGGGCACGCTGAAGCGATCCACCACATCGATGCCGGGCGGCCAGTCGGAGGTCGGGAAGCGGCCGTCGAAAGGCTGCCGGTCGTAGACGTAGTAGTCTTCCCCATTGCTGTGGAACAGGTGAACAAACTGGGTCAGATCGTCGCTGACGGCCATGTGCGGCCCTGTCTGCCACCAGACCTCCAGCGGCAGCGAACCGCCCAGGACGGCACGCTCCGGCAGCGCGTACCCTGTCAGCGTGAAATCCCCGGAAAACGTATATGCGGCTTCTGCGGGCGGAGGGGGAGCGGCTTCATCGGAAAGCACCGGCAGGCTGAAGACGACCAGTGAGTCCGGTGTCACCAGTGGGCGGTCGGTCTCCGTAATCGGCAGGCCTTCCGGGTTGGGTTCCAGCAGGTCATCCCCTGCGATCCAGACCCGCGCCATCAGCCAGTAGCTGGCCGGTGTTGGCAGGTCATCCGGTAGTGTCAGTTCAACGGTGTTGTCTTCGGCAAAGCCCGGAATCCAGGCGCTGGTAGGATAGGCCCACTCGCCAAGCTGCAGATCGAACTGGGCCACCGATTCCACTTCTGGATGGCTCAGCAGGTGTACGGAGAGATAATAATTGTCGGACAACCAGCGGTTGGCGCGGAAGTACAGGGTCACGTTGATGGTATCGCCCGGCCTGGCCACGGTTTGTGATGTTTGATAGCCGAGCAGTTGCAGATCGCCGTCCAGATACTCGGCGCGGGCTGGCGCTGCCAGAAACTGCGCCCGTGCCGTCGGGATCAGCCATACGTTGCTGACAGCCCATGCCGCCCACAGGGCCACACCGGTCATCACCAGCCGCCGTGTCAAGTGCCAGCCGCGTGCGTTGGTGCGGCGGATGACGTAGGAAAGCGTTGTGACCAGAATCAGCGTCACGCCGACTTTCTCCAGGAATTCCTCCAGCAGCCCATAGCGCTGACAGCCAATACCCAGCAGCTCCCCCCGGCAGGCGAGCCAGCCCAGGTTGATCGGGCCAAAGGACAGCGCGGTGCTGTTAGCAAAGGTGTCCAGCCCCACACCGGCAAAGCCCATGATCGCCAGACCGACGATGACAGACACCATGACAGAGCGATCCCGTCGGAAGCCCGTCCAGAAGGCAATCAGCGTCAGCGTGATGAAGATGACTCCGGCCAGAGGATACATGTAGCGCCACAGCAGCACGGTTTCATGCAGGGTGAAGTATTCGTCCAGCCCCAGGAAGGCGAAAAAGCCCGCAAAGATGAACCAGTAGGGGCGCTGCCACCACTTTGGCCAGTTGCCAGCCGCGCCGATCATGAAAGTTATCAGCGCGACGACGACGTACTGCCCGGCAGAGAAAGCCGCGTCCAGGGCCAGTTCCGCGCTGGGGTTGAAGAACCAGTCCCAGAAGGTATGCTGCTCCCGTGTCAGGAGGTGCAGGAAGGGCAGGATGGCCTCCACGGCCATGAGCACATAGAACACTTTGAGGGCGGTGGGGTGCAGAATGCGCCGCAGAATCATCACCGCCAGTGTGCCGTATAGGGCCACTACTACGGCCATCAACAGCGCCAGTCGTATATCCATGCTCATGGTTCTCTCCCGGTGGAAACGGTGCCTGTCCGGTGCAGGGAAAAGCCGCCGCCGCTTATCTGCATGTTAAAAACGACATGCAATGATAAGCAGCGGCTGCTCAGATTGCAACTTTTATGCCATCATTCCAGCGGCGTGAGCTGGTTGAAGTTCATGATGCCCAGGTTGCGGGCGCAGTCATTGGGGAAGGCCACTACCTTTGGATCGGAGACGCGGCGCTGCCCCTGGTAGAGCGTCACGCGGTAGACATGGCTGTTTGGCCCACCTGCAAGCTGCAGCTCCCAGCCGGACGGCCCGTAGGCCGTCTCTGCCCCGGAGACGGTCTCCAGCACCAGCGTGGGATCGGTAACACCTTCCACGCGAATTGTGAAGCCGGTCAGCGGTTCGCCCTGCATCCCCAACACCTGCCCGCCCAGTCCCTGCCAGTTGCAGCCCAGATCGGGGTGGGTGAACTGCGTCGTATAGACGACGCGGTTGCCCGCCAGGCCAAAAGCCATCAGATCGGGCAGCGCAGCGGGCGCGGTGACGGTCGGCACCTGCGGCGCAGGCGTCAGCGCGGGCGGCAGCGGTGTTGGCGTTGGCTCCAGCCCAAGCGCGAGAATCTGTGCCCGTGCGCTGGCAAAGCCGGTGCGGGCATTGCGTATGGCTTCCAGACCGCTGTTCACCAGATCGGGGGGGATGGGGTAGTTCTGCGAGAAGGATTCGCACCACTGCTCCCACAGATCAATGGCGCGGCCTGTCTCCTCCAGCCCCTCGTTCAGCGCCGCGATGACCGGGTCAAGCTCCGGGTAGGTGGAGAGGTCTACATCGCGGGGGATATAGGGCTGCGGATGGCCCAGCCCGAAGCTGCACACCCGTGTGCCGCCCATCGAAATCGTGTTCCAGATGCCCGCGATCACATCAAGGCGGTTGGTGCTGACATCAATGTGGAGCAGCATGGCCGTCATCAGCGCGTCCCGGGTGGCAGATGGGCCGACCACCGGCTGGTTCACCGGCGGGCCGTCGGCCAGGATGCCCCATTCCGGCAGATCGGTAATGCTGCCGCGCTGCCACTCGATGAACAGCTCGCCGAGATTGGCGATCCAGCCGAGCGTACCGCGGTAGTTCACCTGCAGCCACTGTCCATCCGGTGACCGCCCGGTTGCGGCCAGCACTTCGTAGCGCGGCACATTGGCGATCATGAAATAGAGTTCGCTGGGGCCGGCCCGCAGGCGGATGCCGCTTTCCGGCAGGCGGATCGTTGCGCCGCCGGTGGCATTACTGGGTCCGGCGCGGGGGCCGTCGCCCAGATCGAAGGGCAGCACGGTCGGCGCACCGATGGGCAGGGCGTCCATGTTCCCGCTGACGGTGACGACCACGCGCCCGACCCAGCCTTCCTGGCCGAAATAGTTGATGCGCAGCCACTCACCGTTGGACGTGCGTCCGGTGGCGGGCACGACCTGCCCCATGGACAGCGTGCCGATCACCTCATGGCCGATGGCCGGGCCGATGCGCACATTGATCCGCTCCCGGTTGGGCGTCACCGTGACGCCGAAATCCTGCGCCTGGCTCAGGTCGCGGGGCGCGAGGAAGACTCCCACAGCGGCCAGAATCGCCGCCATTACCAGCAGGTGAAGAACAGGTTTCAGGTCACGCATGGTTGCTCCAGCTTCAACAGCCCTCCCCCCAAGTTTTAGCAGTTTTGCCGCTTTTTGGCTAATGGCGGAAACAGAGGGCATTTGCGCCCGTCGCCTGGTCTCCGGCCTTTTGCTCCTTTGAAGGGTGACCGTTTTGGAGATTCCAACAGGAAACTGATGGGCCGGATTCAGCGGATGCTCGCGGGCTTTCTCTTTGCTTGCCACTTCTCAAGCACCAGCAGGGGCGTTCCGCAGAGCACCCC
>JALSTC010000024.1 GCA_026983935.1 Ardenticatenia bacterium | reverse complement strand
TGGTGGCTAAAATCAGACCATGCTGACTCGAAAGACCATTCTCGTTGTGGACGATGAGCCGACCATCCGTGAAGTCGTCCGTAAATATCTGGAGCAAGACGGCTTCAAAGTCGTCGAGGCGGCGACCGGCCCGGCGGCAGTGGCCGCCCTGCGGGCGGAGCCTCCCGACCTGATCGTGCTGGACATCATGCTGCCCGGCCTGGACGGGCTGAGCATCACCCGCTCGCTGCGCGATCCGGCGGAATCGGCCTCGCTGCGGTTGGAGGGAGACATCCCGATCATCCTGCTCACCGCACGCGGTGAGGAGATTGACCGCATCATCGGCTTTGAAGTCGGCGCAGACGATTACGTGGTCAAGCCCTTCAGTCCCCGTGAGCTGGTGGCGCGGGTGAAAGCCGTGCTGCGCCGCCGGTCGGGCGAGTCCCATGCTGATGACAGGCCGCTGATTTTCGGCGGGCTGCGCCTGGAACCCCGCAGCCGGACGGTGACTGTGGACGAAAAGGCCGTTGACCTGACCGCCAGAGAATTTGATCTGCTGTGGTTTTTGGCCCGCCATCCCCGCCAGGTGTTCACGCGGACACAGCTCCTTGACCGCGTGTGGGGCTATGAATTCCATGGCGACGAAAGCACCGTGACGGTGCACATCCGCCGCCTGCGCGAAAAGATCGAGCCGGACCCCCGCAGCCCGACGTATATTCAAACGGTCTGGGGCGTTGGCTACAAATTCGAGGTGCCATGAGTGCCACATCCGAACGTTCCACACAAATGACGGATCGCCTGCCTGCGCTGCTGCGCCTGCCGCTGCTGCTGGTCACGGGGGTATTCGTGGCGCTGCTGGGGGCGCTGGTGGTCTTTATCCCTGCCCTGAACCCGCCCGGCGGGGATGTGCGGCTGCTGATCCTGTTCCTGAGCGGCACCGGCCTGCTGACCCTTTCGGCGGCCTACACGCTCTACCGCCTGGGCCTGATCCGCTGGTTCCGCAGTCTGCGCTGGACGCTGCTCATCACCATCAGCCTGACCGTGCTGCTGATCTTCCTCAATGTCTGGGTCACGGCGCGGCTGATGTTCATCAGCGACCATGACCTGTGGCTGACCACCGCGCTGCTGATCTTCGCCGGGGTGACGGCCATCGCCTTCGGCGTTTTCGTCTCCAATACCATGACCGAGCGCATCCGCGATCTGGCGAAGGCCGCCGAACGGCTGGCGCAGGGCGATCTGGAAGCGCGGGCGGCGGTGCAGGGCAATGACGAGCTGGCCGAACTGGCGGACACCTTCAACTGGATGGCGGGCAGCCTGCAGGAGGCGGACGCGCAGAAGCGCCGTCTGGAGCAGGCCCGCCGCGATCTGATCGCCTGGGTATCGCATGACCTGCGCACGCCGCTGGCTTCCATGCGGGCCATGATCGAAGCCATGGTGGATGGCGTCGTGACCGACCCGGAAACCGTCGCCCGCTACCTGAGCACCACACAGGCCGAGATCGCTCACCTCAGCGATCTGATCGATGACCTGTTCGAACTGGCGCAGATTGACGTGGGGCATGTGAATCTGGTCTGCGAGTGGACGTCGCTGCGCGATCTGCTCTCCGATACGCTGGGCAGCCTGCAATCCCGTGCAGAAGGGCAGGGCGTGACGCTGCGCGGCGCGGTCGAAGATGACATTGATCCGGTCTGCATGGCCCCGGACAAGATTCAGCGTGTGCTGTACAACCTGCTGGACAACGCACTGCGCTATACGCCTTCCGGCGGCACGATTACCCTGGCGGCGCGATCGGTCGGCGCGGATGTGCTGGTAGAGGTGCACAACACCGGCTCCCACATCGCCGCCGCCGAACTGCCGCACGTCTTCGAGCGTTTCTTCCGGGGTGAGGACGTGCAGGCGCACGGCGCGGCCCGTCGCCGGGGGACGGGGCTGGGACTGGCCATTGCGAAGGGCTTTGTCGAGGCGCACGGCGGGCATATTCAGGCGGCCAGCGATCCGGCCCGGGGCACGACCTTCAGCTTCACCCTGCTGCGCAGCGGCCCGCCGGGCGATCGGGCATGATGGGATAAGGTGCGCGCTTGTGTCTGGTACCGCATTCCCATTCTACCCGCAATCACTTCATCTATACTGAGAGTAACACTCCCCTCACACTTTTCCCCTGCGTGACAGATCATCTCAAGCAGCAGCCCTGCTGACGGAGCAACCGCGTCTTGATTGTACGCGGTGCAGTTGTGTGCCTATATGTACAAAGAGGTGGAACATGTGGCTGTCGAACCGGCGGTTTCGTTTCGTGCTCGGTGTGGTGCTGTTGTGCGGTTTGTCGTTTTCTCTCACAGGTTGTGCCGTTTTGCGTGCGGTGTTTCCAGCCGGATTCGGTGGTCTGGGCAGCCCTGCGGGGCAGGTAGACCCGCTTGCTCCGGAGCCGGACAGCGGCGACGATGACGAGCCGGAGCCGGTTGCCATTGCCTGCCCGGCGGAGCCTGTCGAATTCCTGCTGACGCTTGTCCATAGCTGGACCTTCAGCCCTGCCGGGCAGACACAGGTCATGCAGATCACGGGGAATACAACCAGTGGGGCCTCCTGCTTCATGACGGTCAATCGGGAGAACGTGCAGGCGGAGGACTGCCTGATCCCCTACAGCATCACGGGCAACATGGCTGCCGGACAGTGTGAGGTGGACGGCGAGAGCACGGCGCTGATCACGATCACCGGCTCATGCGCTGATGGCGTGATTACGCTGACGATCACTGAAACCCAGAATCCCGATGCCGGACTGGGTGGCGCGCTCAACTGTCCCGGATACTCCGGGCAGTATGTGACCTTTTACCCGCCGTCCATGACCACGCGATCGTTCATAATCACGAGTGCGGGCGAGGTTCAGACGGAGGATGGCGGAGATATGGCTGGCTTCCAATACCAGAAAAGCTGGACGCTGACACCTCTTGAGTAGACGCGCTCATCAAACGCTCAGGCATCCGTTATTTCCCCGTAATGGCTCTCCTCGACACTGGTGACTGTAGACCTTCATCTATTTTAGAGGAGAGATGGTAATGCGTAGAGTAACTGGTTTTGTGGTGGTGCTGGCCCTGCTGACCGTACTGGTTTCGGTGGCGGGGGCGCAGATGGGCGGCGATCTCGGTTCCTGGCGCGTGGCGCTGGACGCGACTCCGTTTGCCGAGGGCGCGGGGTTGGCCGGGGTGACCGGCTGGGCGCACGTGCAGCCGGGCGATGGCTACGTGCACATCGTGCTGGAACCGAACGGCGCGGAACTGCCGATGGGCGCGGTGCTGGAAGGCTGGCTGGTGGATGCGGGTCTGAACGGCGGCCCCGGCGTGACCAATGCGACTGCCGATGATCAGGCCTATGGCACACCGTTCGGCGACGCGGCATTTGACGTGCTGGTCAGCGCGGCCCCCTATGCCCTGAGCACCGGCGGCCTGAGCGTGGATGAGGACGGCAACTGGGCCGTGACGCTCCAGGTTCCTGCCTACAACTTCAGCCCGTATGACGCGGTCGTGATCACGCTGGAGAGCGACGGCAACAGCGCTGAGGGCTTCGATCCGCGTCCCGGCACGCCGGTCTTTGCCGGGGCCATCGCCGATGCCGAGGAAGCCGACATGATGGATTTGATGGGCATGGGCGGCGAGATGATGGACATGGGCATGGGCGTTGAGGTCGCGCTGGAGACGACTCCGCTGGCGGCCAATGCCGGCCTGGAAGGTATCACTGGCAGCGCCACCGTTTACAGCGATAGCGGCAGCGTCGAAATCACGATTGACCTCGGCGGCGCGGAACTGCCGGAGGGCGCGGTGCTGGAAGGCTGGCTGGTGGATGCCGGGCGGTTTGGCGGCCCCGGTGTCAGCAATGTGAGCGATGACGATGAGGCCTTTGGTGTGCCCTTCGGCGAGGCTGCCTTCGATACCATCGTGGAAGCGGCTCCCTATGCGCTGAGCACAGGCGTCGTCGTGCCGGATGACATGGGCACGCTGCACCTCAGCTTCCACGTCTCCGGCTACAACTTCAGCCCGTATGACGCGGTCGTGATCACGCTGGAGAGCGACGGGAACGGCTTTGAGGGCTTCGATCCCCGCCCCGGCACGCCGGTGCTGGCGGGCGCGATCGGCGGTATGTAAGCCCCGTCTGTTCTGACGGTCGGCGTTCAACAATGGGCCGGGAGTGCGCTCCCGGCCCATGTGATTCGGATGCTGTGAGGGTGCGCCTGCCGCTTATTCGGCAGCCGGTTCCACCAGCAGCGTGTACGTGCCGGTCGTGCGGCCTTCCTGACCGCGCTCCCGGAAGACGACGATCCGGTACTGGCCGGGGCCGGGCAGGCGGTAGTCATTGATGATGGCCATATCACGACTGCTTTCCGCACGCACACTGCGCAGTGACTGGCCGTTGGCGTCCTGCAGATCGATGCGTGGAATGAGCGTGCCCTCGCTCCTGGTGACGGTGATGGCGATGTGCTCGTCCGCCGTGCCTTCGTACAGCCAGGTTTCTATCCAACGACCGTTGGTGATCGTCCCTTCGATCGGCATCTTGTTTTCTACGATGCCCGCCGGTTCTGCCAGCAGCGGGCTGCCCTCACCGGAGCCGTCCAGCGAAACCACCAGCAGATACGCGCCCGTCGTGACGCCAGCCTGCCCTCTGGCCCGCTGTACGCGCACGGTGAACGTGCCGGGGCCGTTCAGTGTGTAATGCTCAATGATGGCCTGCGCACCGGTGCTGTCCGGACGGGCCCGGCGCAGTTCCTGACCGCTGCCGCCCAGCAGATAGACTTCCGGCTGCAGGTTGCCGCCAGCGGGATCGGTCATCACGCGCTGCGCGGTGATGGTGATCGTGTCGCCCGCGTCGGTGGTCAGCGTCCAGTCTTCGTACCAGCGGGCATTGCTGATCGTGCCCTGCAGCGGCGTATCGTAGGCCACCGTCCCGGCAGGCCCGGCCAGCAGCGGACTGTCTTCGCCCGACCCGGTCAGTTCGACGGTCAGGCGGTAGCCGCCGACGGTATCGCCATCGAAGCCCTGTGCCCTCCGGACGGCGACGGTGTACTGCCCCGGGCCGGGCAGCGTGTGCTCGGCCTGCGCCATATCCCCGGCGTTGTTGACCGATCCCCGTCTCAGCGACTGGCCGTTGCCGTCCAGCAGTTCGACCTCCGGGAACAGCGTGCCGCTGGTGCGCTCTGCGATGATGCGGATCGCGTCCCGGGCCGGCGCGTCAAGGGTGTAGAGGTGATCCCAGTGGTCGGGCGTGATCTCGCCTTCAATGGGGATGTCGTAGCTGACGGAGCCGATGGGAGTCATGTTGGCCGGGCTGTCCGGGGCTGCCGCCCGCAGGCTGACACGCAGCGTGTACGTGCCGGTCGTTGCGCCGTTTTCTGCGCCCTCACGGCCAACCACAATGGTGTATGTGCCGCCGGTGGGCAGCCGCATGTCGGTGATTTCCGCTGCTGCGGCGGTTTCATCCGGCCCGCTGCGTGCGACGCGCTGGCCGTTACCGTCCTGCAGTTCAACCTCCGGGATCAGGTTCCCGCCAGATCGCTCCACGCGAATGGCGATGCGGTCCGCGGTTGGCATCTGCAGTCCCCAGGACTCGGTAAAAGCCTCATCGGTGATGATGCCTTCAAAAACCATATCTTCTGGTGGGCCTTCGCCATCGCCGCCGCCCTGCATGATCGCTGCTGGCGGCCCGCCCGGCGCTTCGTGTGCCCATGCCGGGGCAAAGGTCAGCA
>JALSTC010000023.1 GCA_026983935.1 Ardenticatenia bacterium | reverse complement strand
ACAGTTTGCCGCCGCGCAGAACGGGTCTGTGTCGCGCTGGGGGATGCCGAACCGATCAGCCCGACAATTCTCGCCTATCTGAATCGCCTGTCGGATTTCCTTTTCACGCTGGCTCGCTGGGTGAATCACCATGCTGGTGAGAGTGAAACCCGGTGGGCGGTCAGGGGATGATCGGAGTTACAGCGCCAATCTGAATCCGACGACGTTGTCCCGCCCATGCGGATAATAGCAATAGCGGGCTGCACAGCGGGCATCGTCTGGCCCATGATACCAGGAGCCGCCGCGCACAATACGCGGCTCGGTGCTGCTGTTTTGCCCAGGTGCCAATGATTCCGGGGGAAGTGGATAGCGGCGCAGCGGCGACTGACACCACTCCCAGACATTGCCCGCCATATCTGCGCAGCCGTAGGGGCTGTCTCCACGCGGCGAATAAGCACCCACCCGTGTTGGCCCCCTCCGGATTGATTCTGCAGCCGGGCTGTCCCATGAATCGGGGGCTTTGGCTGCTGTATTGCAGTGATCGCTCTTCCAGGTATCGCCCCAGGGATAGCGGCGGCCATCTGCTCCGCGTGCCGCTTTTTCCCATTCCACCTCCGTTGGCAGCCGGTAGGGCAGGCCGGTTGTGCTGCGCAGCCAGGCGCAGTAAGCCTGTGCAGCATACCAGCTCACACCGATGACGGGGTAGTCAGGCTGCCCGGTCCAGCGACTGTCATGCCAGTATTCGGGACCATCAATGCCGTTTCGGATGCGCCACTGCCAACCTGTTTTGTCCCAGAATGCCGGATTTTCGTAGCCACCGGCTGCGATGAACGCCGTGAATTCCCCTACCGTGACCGGATAGCGTCCGATCTGAAAATCAGGCAGCACGGGAGTCTGGATCGGCTGCTCGCGGGCATACCATTCCAGGCGGCTGCTGCTGGTCGTTTGACTCAACTGACGGATTTCACGCGGGTTGCTCCCCATGAGGAACGGCCCCGCGGGGATCGTGATCATGTGCGGCTGCAATGGATCAAAGTCGGGCTGTTGGTACAACATGGACGCTCATTTTCGGTGGGCGGGGCTATTCATGCAGCCAGCCCAGGTGTCCCAGAAGCGCATCCAGGCCGAGCAGATAGCTGCGCCAGCCAAAGCCGCTGATCTGCCCCACACAGACGGGAGCCAGGAGCGATTGCTGACGGAAGGATTCTCTGGCGTGAATATTGCTTAAATGGACTTCCACAACCGGGAGATCAATGCTGGCAATGGCATCACGCAGGGCGATGGATGTGTGCGTATACGCGCCGGGGTTAAAAACCACCCCCGCGGCCCAGTTTCTGGCGATATGCAGCGCATCAATCAGCACACCCTCGTGGTTGGATTGCTGGATGCGCACTTCAATATCTCTGCGGATGGCATGTTCCTGGATGAGTTCGTTAATGTTGTCCAGCGTCAGCGAGCCATAAATCTCTGGCTCCCGTTTCCCCAGCAGGTTGAGATTCGGGCCGTGCAGGATCAGCAGTTCGTTATTCATAATCGCTCAATTCCGCCAGCACAGATAGCACAGTATCTTCTGCCACGTCTTCCATGATAAGCGGTTTTCCGATCCCCTTCAAGAGCACGAAGCGTGGATGCCCGCCGCGCCACTTTTTGTCTGCCGCCATTGCCTGCCACAAGCTGGCGGGATTGTAGCGTCCCAGGTGCGTTGGCAGCCTCAACTGCTGGAGGAGCGTCTCTACCTGCGCCGGGAGATTGGAGTCACACAGGCCAAGCCTGGCGGAAAGGCGCACGGCGGCAACCAGCCCGACGGCCACCGCCTCCCCGTGCTTCCACGTATAGCCGCTGATCACTTCCAGGGCATGGGCAAAGGTGTGGCCGAGGTTGAGGTGGGCGCGGATGTCCTGCTCAAATGGGTCTTGTTCCACGACATCTACTTTGACCTGCACGGCACGCGGGACAAATTCTGCTGCCCGATCGCGCTGCAGGAGATTGGCGTCGAGCAGGGCAGGGTCGGCCAGCAGGCCATGCTTGACAACCTCTGCCAATCCGCAGCGCCACTCAACGTCCGGCAGGCTGGCCAGTACGTCGGTGTCAATGATCACCACTTCGGGCTGCTTGAACGCCCCAACCAGATTTTTGCCTTCTGGCAGGTCAAGGCCGGTCTTGCCGCCAACGCTGGCGTCTACCATGGCCAGCAGGCTTGTGGGAATCTGAACCAGCCGCACACCTCGCATGTAGGTGGCAGCGATGAAGCCCATGGTATCCCCGATCACCCCGCCGCCCAGCGCCACGATCAATCCTGTCCGATCCAGACCCAGCTTGACCAGCCCACTGTAGACGGCGGCAGCGGTTTCCAGCGTCTTGTACTGCTCGCCATCCGGCAGTGTGACGGTCACGGCATCCGGCAGGCGTTCGGTGACGGCCCGCCCGTACAGCGGCGAAAGGGTGGCATTGGTGCCGACGATGGTGCGCCCGTGCAGTCCGTAACCCTCGAAAATATCGGCAATGCGGCCCAGCGCACCGGCTTCAAAGAGAATATCGTACCTGCCATCGGGTGTCTTTACGTGAATTGTCTGTACCACAGGGTTAACACGGCCTCCATAACGTCTTCGGGGGATAAATCGGTTGTGTCAATATGGTAGGGCAGGGCGTCGTAAGCTTCGGCGCGGGCAGCCAGCAGTTCCCGGATGCGGGCAGCGGGATCGTCGCTGTGCAGCAGTGGGCGCGTGGAAGCCTCTGCACGCAGGCGCGCCAGCAGCCCTTCCGGCGAGGCTTGCAGGCAGATCACAATACCGCTGGCGATCATGCGCTCCCGATTTGTCGGATCGACAAGTGCTCCGCCACCAGTCGCAATCACCAGGCCGCGCTGCCCGGCAAGTTCACGGCAAAGGTCGCGTTCCATCTGACGGAATGCCTCTTCTCCTCTGGTGGCGAAAATTTCCGGGATGGACTGCCCGGCCCGGCGTTCAATTTCGACATCCATATCCACGAATGGCCGGTTCAACCGTGCGGCGATCATCCGCCCGATGGTGCTCTTCCCGGTGCCCATAAAGCCAGTCAGGACGAGATTGAGGGCCGATCCGTTCGGGTCAGGGTTTGGAGAGGTCATAGCGTTTGCGGCTCAGTCCTCATTGTTCTCATTGTTCGGCCAGTCATACCCGAAGCGCCAGGGGGCATTTCGCATAGCCAGTTCGTCCAACCTGCCCTGCCGCAGGCGCTTAAAACGCTCCTGCAGTTCGCTCATGTGGTCGCCGCCGAGCTTCTCCAGCAGGACATCGGCCAGCACAAAGGCGACCATTGCCTCTCCCACGACAACCGCGCGCGGCACGGCACAAAAATCTGATCGTTCGTAGACGGTTAGACTTGGCTCTCCGGTTGCCAGATCAATCGTGTTGAGCGGTGTCAGGGTGGTGCTGATCGGCTTCATGGCTGCCCGCACGACAAGCGGCTCTCCGGTGGTCATACCGCCTTCCAAGCCCCCGGCCCGATTGGTTCTGCGTCTGAGGACGCCGCCCTGCAAAGTAATCTCGTCGTGCACCTGTGTGCCAGGCCGCTGTGTGTTCTCGAATGCCGGGCCGATCTCGGCTCCCTTGATGGAAGGGATGCTTCCCATTGCCGCGAGCAGCCGTCCGGTCAGTCGGCGGTCATAATGAACGTGACTGCCCAGGCCCGGCGGCAGGCCCAGTGCCACGACCTCAAAGATACCGCCCAGCGTATCGCGGTCTTTTTTGGCCTGCCGGATGGCTTCCTGCATGGCTCTGGCGGCAGTTGGATCCGGGCAGCGCACATCGGAGTCTTCGGCAGCTTTGAAGCGCGTTTCGTAGGGTGTTTCTGACGGAATCACTGCTCCCACAGTGCCGATGCGCACGACATAACCGCCGATGCGGATGCCAAACGCTGCCAGCAGGCTCTTGCAAATAGCTCCAATGGCAACGCGGACAGCGGTTTCGCGGGCGCTGGCGCGCTCCAGCGAAAGGCGCAGATCATCGTAGTCGTATTTGATGGCTGCGGTGAGATCGGCGTGTCCTGGTCGCGGCGTGGTCAGCGGCGGGATGTCTTTATCCGCCCAGTTTTTCCAGTCTCGATTGTGGATGATCAGGCCGATGGGGCCACCTGTTGTTTTACCATCCATCACACCGCCCGTGAAGCTGACCCGGTCGCGTTCGATCTGCATCCGTCCTCCGCTGCCGTAGCCTTTCTGGCGGCGGGCCAGATCATGGCTGATCTCTTCCGGGCGGAGTGGCAGCCCGGCGGGCATTCCTTCCAGTATGCCGCTCAGCAGGGGGCCGTGTGATTCACCCGCGGTCAGAAAGCGCAGTCGGCTATTCATCGGTTAGTGCGCTCCGGGCGGCGGCGTACATGACTTCCAACGGCGCTTCCTGCCCTGTCCAGATACGGAACGCCTCAGCGCCCTGCTGCACCAGCATTCCCAATCCGCTGATCGCCTGTGCGCCTGCGGCAAGTGCCTGCTGGAGAAGCCTGGTCTGTCGGGGACGATAAACCATGTCATAGACGATGGCATCAGGTGAGATGGGAACACCATCCGGCCAGGGCGATTGGTCGACTTCTGGCCACATTCCCACCGGTGTGCAGTTGACGATCAAGGTGGCCGACGGCGCAATGTCGCCAATGCGATCCCATGCCAGTGTGCGCATCTGCATGCGCCACTGTGTGGAATCGATTTGTCCGCGTATAAAGGTGTTGGAAGTAGCCAGCCCGATCTGCACATCCCGGATCAGTTCCAGGCCATGAGCCGGTGTGCGGCAGGCGATAAAAGTCTGATAACCAAGCGTGGCCAACACGTAGGCGGCAGCGCGTGCCGCCCCACCAGCGCCCAGAATCAGCGCCTGTGAATGATGGGGCCTCGGAGATGGCAGGTGACGTGTCAGGTCTTTGTAGAAACCGAGGACGTCAGTATTGGTGCCGTGCAGGCGCGGCACATCTTCGCCGACGACAGTGATTGTGTTGACCGCACCAACGGCTTTGGCCTCAGGACGGATCACATCGAGCAAAGGAATGACCGCCTGCTTATGCGGAACAGTCACGTTAATCCCACGCAGTTGCCCGGCCCGCAGAGACTTGATCGTCGCTTCCAGATCGTCGGCGCTGACGGGCAGGGCGTCGTAGCGCCAGCTCATGTCCAGCGCCTTGAATGCTGCATTGAACATGGCCGGGCTGACACTGTGCTCGACCGGCCAGCCGATCAGGGCGACCCGTTGTGTGTCTTTCTGGGCGTTCACTGGATGTCCGCTCCTAGCGATCGCAGTACGGAAGCAAATCCGGGGAAGGAGTCCGCAATACACGCTGCACCATGTATGGTAGTTTCGCCTTTTGCGACCAACCCCGCGACGGCCAGACTCATGGCTACCCGATGATCGTCGTGGCCCTCCAGCACAGTACCCCGGAGCTGCTGCGGCCCTTCAATGATGAAGCCATCTTCCTGTTCCTCGATGACCGCGCCCATTTTTCTCAGCTCTCCCGCCATGACCGCGATCCGGTCAGTTTCTTTTACGCGCAGTTCGCGGGCGTCACGAACTTCGGTGATACCCTCAGCGCAGAGTGCGGCGACCATCAAGATCGGGAATTCGTCGATCATGCGCACGACCGTCTGGCCGGAAATTATTGTGTTCCCCAGTGCCGCTGATTGTACCACGATACAGCCAACGGGATCGCCTCCCGCTTTCCCTGTTGGCACGATGAAGATATCTGCCCCCATTTCCTGCAGTACGCCCAGC
>JALSTC010000022.1 GCA_026983935.1 Ardenticatenia bacterium | reverse complement strand
TGCCACTGACATGGTTGTCTGGGAACATAGAGGTTTCGCTGTCAGCGGCACGTATCCCACCAACGCCTGGAAGCCCGGCGAGATCGTGCTTGACTACCACGAAATTCCGCTGGCCTATGGACTGGCGTGGGAAGCATCCTATGTGCTGGAGGTCGCGCTGTTCCTGCCATATACTTCCGAGGCCCTGCTGCGTCCAGATGGAACTGCCTGGTATCCGCTGCGGACAATCAACGTAACACCCGCTGAGCCGCCGATGCCGCAGGTTCGGCTGGATACACTCATAGCACCGGGCCTGCTGCTGATCGGGCATGATCCACTTCCCACGCTTCAGGCAGGCAGCGGAACACACCCATTGACACTTTACGTGCTCTCGCTTGCAGAAAGCAGCTATCAGCTCCCTGTGACCGTTGGTCACGGGGAAGAAGTGACATCCCGGACATTGGACCTCGGCACAATACCGCGCGGCGCTCTCCGGGCAGTGCGGCTGCTGGTTGATGTTCCCGACTCACCCGGCAATCTGTCCATTGCCCTCAATGGACACACCATCATGACCTTTACCGTCCAGGCACATCCCGCCGCTCTGGCAAACTTCGCGGGCATTTTCTCGCTGGATGCTGTGGGGCAAAGCAGTGAAACCGCCGTTCCCGGAGGAACGATCACGATCACGGCCCAATGGACAACGCTGTCTCAACCGGATGAGGACTACACAATCTTCGTGCAGGCCATCGGCCCGGATGGGCGTCTGTGGGGGCAGGTTGACACATTCCCCCTGCAGGGCACACTGCCCACCTCTGCATGGCCAGCAGGCGAAATAATCAGCGACCGCTACACGCTGACCCTGCGGACTGATGCCCCGCCGGGCAGCTATCGCATCATTATCGGGTTTTATCTGCTGCGAACCGGGGAACGATTGGCAGTGCTGGATACCCAGGGCAGCGCCATTGGCGATTTCTATACCGTGGGCATGCTTTATGTAGAATAATCCCCACCGGATGTCCGACTCAACACTCCTATTGCGCAGCAAGGAATTAAGAGCGCATTGTCTGCCAATCGTTTCTAAATTTTTTGTTAAAAAGCCGATAGACCATTGACTGCATCCCGGATATGTGCTAATTTACGGATAGCTCAGAGTTGAGCGATGAAGTTCACATCATCCGTTATTTGAGGAGGTATTTTCCATGCTGTATCTGCCACGTGAAGAAGGTCAGGGTCTGGTTGAGTACGCGCTGATTCTCGTTCTGGTTGCTGTTGTCGTTATCGTCATTCTGGCACTGCTTGGCCCGGCGATCGGGAACATCTTCAGCAACATCGTTGCCGCTCTGTAATTTCGTAAGAGGAGAGAGCAAGGCAGGCTTGTTCTCTATCGTTCATAAGCGATCGGCCCGCGAAAGTGGCGGGCCGATTTCATTTTTCTCACACAAAAGCCGGGGGTTTAGAGCCTGGGACCGGCATCCCGAATTTCCGGTGGGCAGTCCGGAGCGAACTTCTTGAAGTTGTCCAGGTAGCGGGTTGCCAACTGACGGTATTTGTTCCAGTACTCATCCTCACTGGGCCATGATTTGGCGGGGTAGAGTACGCTCTCCGGTACACCGGGGCAGCTCTGGGGTACTTCAAAACCAAAAACCGGGTCCTGATAGTACTCCACGTCCAGCAGCTCACCGGTCAGGGCTGCATTCAGCAGCGCCCGCGTGTAGCGAATACTGATGCGCTTCCCGACGCCATAAGGGCCACCCACCCACCCTGTGTTCAGCAGCCAGCAGTTGACACCATAACGCAGTATCTTGCGCTTGAGCAAATCAGCATAGAACATCGGATGATGCACCATAAACGGTGCGCCAAAGCAGGCGCTGAAAGTGATCTCCGGCTCTTCCCCCAGGCCAACTTCCGTCCCCCCTACTTTAGAGGTATAGCCAGAGATGAAATGGTACAGCGCCTGATCAGGAGTCAGGCGGGCAATTGGCGGCATCACCCCCTGAGCATCGCAGGTAAGCAGGATGATATTCCTGGGGTGCCCTCCCATCTTCTCCGGAATGGCATTGCCGATATACTCCAGGGGATATGAGGCACGGGTATTCTCGGTGATGCTGTCATCATCCAGATCGATCAGGCGCGTCGTCGGATCGTAGATCACGTTTTCCAGGATAGTGCCAAAACGACGGGTTGTCGCGTAAATCTGTGGCTCGGCTGTGGGCGAAAGCTGGATAACTTTGGCGTAGCTGCCATTTTCGAAGTTAAACACACCCTGGTCGCTCCAGCCATGCTCATCATCACCGATCAGGCCGCGACCGGGATCAGCGGACAACGTTGTCTTGCCGGTGCCGGAAAGGCCAAAGAACAGCGCCACATCATCCCGATCCTGGCCCTGATTGGCCGAGCAATGCATGGTCATCACGCCCTGCAGTGGCAGCAGATAATTCATCACGGTGAAGATGGATTTCTTGATTTCACCGCCATAAGCCGTATCGCCAATGATACACAGGCGCTGCTCGAAATTCAGCGCGATGAACGTACTGGAGCGTGTGCCATCAATGGGTTCAAACGCCTTGAAGGATGGCACAGCAATCACCGTAAAATCAGGTACATGGAGCCGGTATTCCTCGCGGTTTTCTGGCAGCAGGAACATATTACGGGCGAACAAGCTGTGCCAGGCATATTCGGTGATGATACGCACCGGCAGCCGGTAATCGGGGTCCGCGCCTGCATAGCAGTCCTGCACAAAGACATCCCGCCCCTGCAGGTAGCCCTGCAAGCGGCTGACCATTTCATTGAATTTCTCCGGGCTGATAGGTCGGTTGTATTCCCCCCACCAGATATGATCCTCGGTAGTCGGCTCCCGAACAATGTACTTATCCTGAGCCGCCCGCGCCGTATGTTTGCCGGAGGTCACCACCACCGGCCCCAGATGCGTGATCCGTCCTTCCCGGCGGAAGACGATCTCCTCATAGAGCGATTCCGCAGGAAGATTCCAGTAGACAATATTCAGGTTGGTCAGGCCGTGATTCTCCAGACCGTAGTCGGCCTTCAAATCGGCTGCCTGATCTTGCGCCGGGGTTTTGATGTTCAACAGGTTGTTCATCGCCAAATCCTTACAGCCAGTCACGGATCAGCTTACGGTCGCCGATGTAGATTTCGTTTGGCGCGTTCGGGTCCAGCGCCCACTTCATACGCTCGATGCCCTCGATAACATCTTTAGTCGAGCCGGAGTAGCTCAACCGCAAATGCCCTTCCATCCCGAACTGCTTGCCGGGCACCGTCACCACCAGCGCCTTCTTCAGCAAAAAGTTAGCCAGCTCCACCGAATCATTGCTGTACGCCCGGAAGTCCGGCAGGCAGTAAAATGTGCCTTCTGGTCTGGTCACGCGCACATCCGTAAAGCCGCGCATCTCCTGTATCAGCACATCGCGGTTGTTCTGAATAGTCAGCCGCAGATTCTCCACGACACTCTGTACGCCGGTCAAAGCGCCTTCCGCCGCTGCCTGGGAAACTACGGAGGGGCAGGAAGTCGTCTGGGCCTGGATGTTGTTCATCACTTCCACCATACGACGACTGGCGATCGTCCACCCAATGCGGAAGCCCGTCATACCATAGAGTTTGGAGACTCCATTAACCACAATGACCCGTGTATCCTCGATATCTTTCTGGGTGTAGCGATAGGCCGGTGTGGGCTGCCTGCCATCGAAGACGAGCTTCTGATAAATATCATCCATGACGACGTAGATGCCCCGACGCTCACAAAAATCCACAATTTCGGCGATGAATTCCTCCGAGAAAACAATACCGGAGGGGTTGTTCGGGCTGTTGACGATGATGGCCTTCGTGTAGGAGCTGACTGCCCGCTCGATATCCTCCATGCGCGGATGGAACGTGCCATCCTCCGGTGTCACGACTACCGGAACGCCGTAGGCCAGTTTGACCATTTCAGGGTAGCTCACCCAGTACGGCGCAAGCAGAATGACTTCGTCCTGAGGGTCTACGATGGACAGCAGGACATTGTACAGAGATTGCTTGGCCCCGGTGGAGACGATCACATTTTCCGGTGCAACCAGCCGTCCATAATTCTCCTCGGTATAGCGAATAATCGCTTTCTTCAGGGACGGCAGGCCATCTGTCGGGGCGTATTTGACATCACCGTATTTCAATTTGGCGGCGGAGCCAAGTATGGCGGTGATCGGCGCTTTGTTCTTAGGCTCCCCGATACCCAGATGAATCACCGGCTCACCTTTTGCCCGCAGGATGCGGGCTTCCTCGTTTAGTTTCAGGGTCGGCGATTCCTGAATGGACCTGGCTAACTGACTGATGCTCATCTATAGCATGGCCTCCTGTAGCTACCCTGCCTCATGGCGAGACAGGTCATGCATGACCGAAGTTCCGGATGAAATACGCCGAACGGCCCTGAGTGGCATGTAAACAGCAGTTGTCGGAATTGTAGCAGACTCCAGATGCTTTTGCCCTCCGAACGTCCTGAAATCTGATGACAAAACTCTTGACAGCGGCAAAGGTGCTCAGTAAGGTTCTACAGGCATCCGTATTGGAAAGGAAACGGCATGAGTCGGGTGATTAACACCGAAAGCCCGGGGAAAATGCGCAGCAGGCTGATGCGCACCTGCGCTGAGCTTCTCCGGAGGATGAGTCAGAAATCGTCAATAGATGACGAAACAAAGGACATGGCAGCATTCCTTGTGCTGTGCCTGCGCCAGATCACACAGGGGGTCGAGGATTCGGCCATGTCCTGGGAAAAACGGGATTACTGGATCAAAGCTGAGCAGTTTCGTCAGAGGTGGAGTTGGGCGTCTAAATTGGCAGCAGAACTGGAAACCCTGATCCGGCAGGAAGCATGGACAGAACTACCCCTCCTGCTGACAAAACTCTTCCCCCACTTTTCGGACATCAAAGTCACACGCTTCACCCGTTCGCCAGAGCTGTGGGAAAGCGCATATGAGCGGCTTCTGAAAGAAGGCGACCGGCACTAATCAAAGTGCGCTTCAAGCCAGGGATTAATCGCAGCGTAATCAGGGACTGCGTATCCGTCCGGCGTGCGCTGGATCAATTCGCGGTCGATCACCATCTGCGCGATCTCTCCCCGGCTGCCATTCAATAAAATCGGCGGCGCAGCAATCAGCATATCCAGGAACGTCATATCGGTGTCCACTGCTTCAAAAAATGCGCTCAGCGCATCCGGCAGCCGCGACCAGTTCTCCGGCTGCACCATCGCCCGGAACACAGCCTGTACGACCTGCTGCTGGCGTTCCGCCCGGCGGTAGTCATCATCAGCATGGCGCGTGCGCGCATAGATCAGGGCACGTTCGCCGTCCATGTGCTGCCAGCCAGGCTCAAAGATCACCGTCATCGTGCCATAGTCGCCGGTGGGGAACTGATAATCTACCAGACGGTAGGGCACCTCAATATCAATCCCGCCCAGCGCATCAATAACAGCTTTGAAGCCATCGAAGTTGAGACGCACATACCGATCGGGCTGCACAGGAAAATTGGCCGCGATGGCCGCTGCAACCAGAGCCGCGCCACCACCCGGCTCATCCTGCTCCCCCAGTGCATTGATCACGCCAGCCCGCTGCAGCCCATAATTGGGTGTCTCCAGATAGAGGTCGCGGGGAATGGAGAACAGGGACACAGACAGCGCTCCCGGGTTTATCCCCATCAGCATAATGCTGTCCGAGCGTGTGAGATAACCTTCACCCGGTCTGGCATCCACT
>JALSTC010000021.1 GCA_026983935.1 Ardenticatenia bacterium | reverse complement strand
GCGCATCCTCGCCCGTTCCACAGCCAAGTTCCAGCACAGATTCGCCCGGCTGGAAACAGGCATCCAATCGCGCATGGACGCGCTCGCGCAGCCACTGGCCAATAACCGTCTCCGTGAAGTCGCGATCGTAGGACTGCGCCAGGCCGTCGAAGGCCGCTCCAGTTCTGGACATGCGGCCCCTCATACCCCGGTGTCCAGCACGACCGGACGCCCGCGCTTCTCGGCTTCACGCTGCGTCAGGGCCATACCCAGCCGTCCAACCACGACATTGGCTGCCATCCTGGCCATCTGCAGCGGATTCGCGCCGCTGCGCCGTGCCCGATGCAGGGCTACCGCGTTCACCATCCAGCGCGTGGCGAACGCATAGAAGCGGCGGGAATGGCGTCCGGCCACAGTCAGATCACGATCGGAGCGTTCCGCCCAGGCCTTATCCGCCACAATACGACTTTCGACCTCCGCGTAGTAGGGTGTGCCTTTGATCGGGTAGGCAACCGTCGTCAAGAAGATATCCGGGCTGGAGACCTTGAGATGCTCGACCGTGGCTTCCAGATCGCTGATATCCTCGCCTTCATAGCCCAGCATGATGAACATCCCGGCCTCGATGCCGTGTCTCTGCAGCAGATGGGTCTTAGCCTGCACATCTTCGACCTGCGTCTTGCGCTTCATTGCATCCAGCACGCGCTGCGAGCCGCTCTCCGATCCGATCCACAGTCGAAAACAGCCCATTTCCGCCAGCGTTTTGATCACATCTTCATCCAGCCGATCGGCACGGGAAATACACTCAAAGGGAATGCGCACGCCCCGCGCCTGCAGCGCCTCATGATAGCGGTAAAACCAGCGGCGGTTGATGGTGAACACATCATCGGCATACCAGATCAGGTCAGGATCATAGCGTTCTTTGATCCAGAGAATTTCATCGGCCATGTCTTCCGGCTCACGGCGGCGGTGGCTGTTGCCAAAAACGGAATGGCTGCACCACGTACAGGTATACGGGCAGCCGCGCGCACAGATCGCGGAAACTGAACTCTGGCCGTGATGTTCCTTCCAGACACGCATATACTGCGGGATGTCAATCGCCTCGCGATCCGGCCAGGGATGATCGCTCAAATTCTTGATGAACGGACGCGGCGGCGTCTCGATCACCTCGCCGTCATCGCGGCGGAAGGCGATTCCGGCGATGTGCTCCATGTTCTGCAGGCCATGCCGGGCGATATGCGGCAGCAATTCCTCCAGCGTAAATTCGCCCTCCCCGCGGACGATCACGTCCGCGCCATGCGCCAGATACTCGCGGGCATAGTACGGCGGTTCCGGCCCACCGAGAATGACCGTGCTGCCCTGCGCCTTGCAAAACGCGATCATTTGCAGCACATTGAATTTGGTCATCATGTTGGTATAGATGCCAACGACCGGAGGCCGCTCGACCCGAATCAGCGCCTCAAAATCGGCCATACGTTGGAAGGTGGTATCAAACACACCAACCGCAAATCCCTTCGCCTTGAGATAGGCGCTGAGGTGCAGGATGCCCAGCGGCGGGTAGGGCTTCATCACCTTACGCTCGTGAGGGTCTTCATGAAGAAAATAGCCGTGCGTGAGCAAAATATCCATTTGCGCCTCTATCCTATATCTGCCGTAATCTCCAAAAATCGTAACGTTCTCACGCCAGAAGCGTATATATCAACAGTACACCACTAAAAGGGGACTGCGCCTTGCTCGCCGAAATCGTCCTGATCCCGCTGGCCATCTTGCTCATGCTGCTGGCCCTGCCTGCTTCGCTGCTGCCAGCCGTGCCCGGCCCGGCGCTTGTCTGGGCCATCGGCGTGATCTTCGCCGTCCTGACGGGATTCGCCCGTGTTGGCTGGCCGTCGGTTGCCGTGATGACCGTGCTCATGGTGCTCGGCTCAGCATCTGGCTGGTGGATGCAGGCGCTGGGGATGCGGTCGCAGGGCAGCAGTTGTCTGGCCATTCTCGGTGCGCTGCTTGGCGGACTGGTCGGGACATTTGCCATTCCCATCCCCATTCTTGGAACGCTGCTGGGCCTTGTGATGGGAGCCATCCTGTTCGAATTCCTCCGGGCTGGAGAACTCAATATCGCCATCCGCACCGGCGGCGCTGCGGCGGCAGGCTACGCCCTGAGCACGATCGTGGAAGTCGGGATCAGTCTGCTGATCTTTGCCGTGTTCATAGCCAGCCTGCTCATCTCCGGCTAGCCATGCACTTCTCCCTGAACAGCCACATTCGGCAGACGGGTCGGTTCGTGCGGCATTCGCGCCAGACGGTCAAGACGGGCCGTCGCCAGCGGCAGCGTGAGTCGGTGATAGGCCATCGCTGCCAATCGTCGGGGTGACGGTAACTCACGTACGCCGGGCTGCCGCAGCCAATCCCGAAGCTGTGCCCACGTCTTACGAGAGCGGTAGTCCTTGTGCACCACCGTATGAAGCTGGCGGTAGAACTCCGTGCGGAACGGCCCCTTGTAGAGCATGGCCATGTCCTGGCTGTCGATCCAGTTGGCCCGCTCGCCGAGTTCATGGCGCACGCGCTCATAGAATGCCGTCCCCGGCAAGGGATAGCTGACCGAAATACCAATATCGTCCGGCATCAGATCACGAACCATTTTCAGGGTCAGCTCGATATCCTCCCGCGTTTCGCCGGGATAACCAAACTGCAGGAAGAAAGCCACCCGTATCCCATGTGCATGCAGCTTTTGTGTCGCTTCGTAAATCTGCTCGACCGTCGTTCCCTTGTCCATCGCATCCAGAATCTTCTGGGAACCACTCTCCGCCCCAACCCAGACGATCTGTGCGCCCGCCCGCGCCAGTGCCGGGATAGCATCTCCCTTGAGCAGCAGATCAACTCGATTCAGGCTCTTGAAAGGAATATGCACGCCCTGCGCATCCAGCACATCCGCGAATTCCTCGATCCAGCGGTCGCGGATGCCCATGATGTCGTCCATGAACCAGATATGATCTGGTCGGAAGGTTTCCTTCAACCAGGCCATTTCGGCCACGACGTTTTCCGGGCTGCGCACATGATAACGCTGCCCCCAGATCGGCTTGGCGCACCAGTTGCAGTGGAAAGGGCAGCCCCGCGTGGTGACCATGTTCACCGAATAATAGCCGTGCCGTTCCAACCAGATCGTCCGATAACGCTCGCTGTCTACCAGGTCCCATGCCGGGAACGGCAGCGCATCCAGATCACGGATCACCGGGCGCGGGGACGTCCGGGCCACGCCGCCATCCTTATCCAGATAGGCGATCCCCTGAATCGCCGCGAGCGCCTCAGCAGAAGGCCCGGCCTCATCCAGTTGGGCGATAAGTTCGGCCAGCGTGGCCTCACCCTCGCCCAGAATCGCCACATCGGCTCCCTGCGCCAGGTACCGATCCGGATGATCGGTCATGTCCGAGCCGCAGACAATCACCGTGCAGCCCGCCTCTTTCGCCGCCGTAATCATAGCGAAGGCCGCCTCACGCATCCGCAGCAGGCTCATCTTGCTGAGGTAGTTGAAGTTGTCCTCATAGAGCACAGCATAGCGGGGGCGATGCCGCCGGACCGCCGCTGCCCACTCCTGGGGGCCTGCCGCCAGCATCGCGTCAAAAAGCGCCACATCATGGCCCCGCTCACGCATATAAGCGGCAGCATAAAGCGTCCCCAGCGGAGGATAGGGCTGCATCGCCCGCCAGAGCTTGGGATCAAACCGCAGATAGTACGACTGCCCGAATAATATATCTACCATCACACCGATTCCTTTTGCTTATATACTCTGCGCCAGAAAAAACCATCTTCGTGCCGGGCGTGCCCTCAGCGTCAATCCCGGCTCCTGCAGCCGACATCTGATAATACGCCGTGCCAGACCAACATGGATCGCTTTGGGGCGGCCATCCAGCATGGCAGGCACCGTCTCTACATGAGGCAGGCGGGCCATAACTTCCGGATCACCGATCAGCGGCATGCCTTCCCGCACGACCAGCACCAGATCAGCCCGTCGCAGTCCAACAGGTGACTTACCAGCGGGAGTAACGATCAAATCGGCTTGCATCCCTGGCTGCAAACTGCCCACATCGCTCAAACCAAGCACTGCCGCTGCGTCGGTCGTAGCCATCCGCAGCACCGCCCCGGCATCAGCCTGTCCCGCTGCCAGCGCCACCCGCATCTCGTCCAGTAGATCGCCCTCGGCAGTGAGCCGCGAGTCGCTGCCCAGCGCCACCCGCCCACCTGCTGCCTGCCATGCGCGGACATCCGCCGTCTGGCCAAGCAGGTAAAGGTTGCTGGAGGGACACCAGATCAATCCCCGCACATGCTGCGCCGCATCCTGCCTATCCTCCGGCGTAAGACCGACGCCATGCACCAATACGGTATTCGACCCGACACAACCCAACGCCTTCAGCCGCTTGTATTCCGCCGACGCGACAGCATCTGTACCTTCGGCCAGATGGATGATCCAGGGCACATCCGGCGGCGTTCGGGCGTATGATGCGGCCACATCCGGCGAAAAGTGCAGCGAGTGTGCCCAGCCGCAGCGCCGCAGCACCTGCACCGGATAATCTGCCCGCCGCAGCGGTCTGTGCAGCGGGTTATGGTGAGCGACGGTCAGTGCGCCAGAGAGTAGATTCTTGAGACCACCGATGAACAACCGATCCGGGAGCGGCACGGCCTGCCCGTCGCTGTAGGGCGGTTGACCCAGCCGGGCATTGACGTCCTCGCCCCACTGATGTGCATTGGCGTAGACATCGCGAAATTTACTGCGGGGGTAGTGATTCAGTTCCAGATGATCGTGCGCATTGATCAGAGCGGGCCAGAGCGCATAACCACGCATATCCACCGCCAGCACCCCCGGCAATGGGGCATCACTCACCCGCCGGGCCGTGTACAGATCACGCACCTGCCCGCCAATTTCCACTCCCTGCCAGTGTAACGCCCGCAACGCCAGTCCCGACTACTTCCAAATAAATCAGATATCGATCATTGTAAATGATCTGCAAGCAAAAGCACAAATATGCCTATATCTCATTCTGGGACCCGGACATAAACCAGGTTCTGTTGACATTTCAGCGCAACCAGATCAAAGCGCCAGCAAAGCACAGGAACCCAGGATAACGGCTGGCGAGCCTGTCAAAACGAGAGAAGATACGACGAAAATGCTTGATCTTGTTCACAAAACACTCGACCAACGCGCACTCACGGTAGAGTCAGGTGTCGTACTCGTGCGGTTGCTTACGGCGTTTGTGCGATGGGATGACAGGGATGGCCCCCTGTTCGATAATGAAATCGATCAAGGGGTCAGCATCGTAGGCGCGGTCAGCAATCACATAGTCGCTGGACAAACCAACCAGCAAGTCCTCGGCTTGCGTGATGTCGTGGCGTTGCCCGCCGGTCAGTCTGAAGCGCAAAGGATTGTCCAGGGCATCAACGCTCACATGGATTTTGGTGCTAAACCCACCCCGGCTGCGCCCCAACGCCTGGGCAGCCTGTCCACCGTTTTTTGCCGCCCCAGCCGCGCACGGGTGTGCTGCCCAGTATCACGCTTTCCTTAAAAAGAGAATTGCTAAACGCAGGAAATGTTTGTAAAATCGCTCAAAACATTATAAACATAGCTTCGTCAAATTCCGCCATTTTTCCTTCGACGATAGGCCAATTTTCTTTCCTCCGTCAGGACGTGTGAACCACGAATTTTACGTATAAACATGTGTAAGGGGGGGATGGTGTAGTGGCCCTTGGAAACC
>JALSTC010000020.1 GCA_026983935.1 Ardenticatenia bacterium | reverse complement strand
TGGCCGTCGGGCGCCCACTGCCCCTCTTTGATTTGCTGGTATATGTTACTCTGCCCAGTATGGTTTATAATGTGGTGGTTATGATTCCGGTTTATCGTATTCTGGGGACGTTCTATCTGTCAGCGCGTCCCCGACGGGTTCAGGGTGTATAAAGTAAATCTGGATAGTCAGGAAGCGGAACAATGCAACGGCGATTAGACCCTTTTCAGGGCTGGCGGCTGACGCTGTTAGAAGCGGTGATCTTCTTTTCTTTTTTGATTCTCGTCGCCCGGTTGTATCAACTGCAGTTCCTGGAAAGCGAGCAGTACATTCTGGCAGCGGAGGAAAATCGCCTCCAGCTTCAGCCAATCGCTGCGCCACGCGGTGTAATCTACGACCGCTACGGTGAGCCTCTGGCGATCAATGTCCCCGCCTTCAATGTGACCATTGTGCCGGCTGCCCTGCCCGATTCCGAAGAGGAAACGCTGGCTGTGTATAACCGTCTGTCGGCGCTGATTGATGTCCCGGCGACCCGTGCTGCGGCTGATGCTGCCGGGCGAACCTTTGAACGCAGCCTGGAAGAGATGGTGCGTGAAGGAGAGGGGATCGCGCCGTATCGCCCGGTTGTTGTGGCCCAGGATGTTCCCCGCGATATTGCCATGCGCATCCTTGAGGAGCGGCTGCAAATGCCCGGCGTGGACATTCAAGTGGCTGCAGTACGCGAATATCCGTCGGGCGAACTCACGTCGCAGATTGTTGGGTACCTGGGGCCGATCCCGGCGGAGGAAGCACAGGCGCTCATTGAGCAGGGATATAACCCGGCTTTTGACCGCATCGGCTATGCCGGTATCGAGGCATTTCTGGAAGATGAGCTGGCCGGTCGGCAGGGCAGTCGGCTGCAGGAGGTGGACGTTGCCGGGCTGCCGCTGCGCGTTGTCCAGCAGGAAGACCCGATTCCCGGCCGCAACGTGGAACTGACGCTGGATGTGGAGCTGCAGCAGGCCGCCCAGGAGGCGCTGATCAGGCGCATCAACATCATCAATTCTGATGCCGGGCGCGTCGTGACGCAGTCTGGCGTGGTCATTGCCATGGATCCGCGCACGGGGGAAGTGCTGGCGATGGTAAGCTGGCCGACCTATGACAACACGCGCTTCGCACGCAGCATTGACGGCGAGTACTACTTCCAGCTTGCCGATGATCCGCTGCTGCCGCTGATTGATCATGCCATCCAATCGCTGTATCCGCCCGGCTCCGTCTGGAAGCTGATCACGGCGGTTGGCGTGCTGGAAGAAGGGGTGATCGATCCCAACGCCACGCTCAACGATCCCGGCCGGCTGGTGCTGCCCAACCGCTATGCCCCCAATGATCCGGCGGCTTCGCAGACGTTTGTGTGCTGGCTGCGCACCGGTCACGGCGATGTAAATATGATTCATGGCATTGCCTGGAGCTGCGACGTCTATTTTTACCAGGTCGGCGGCGGCAATCCGGAAGTTTCCCCGGAAATATTGAGGCCGAACGGCCTGGGAATTGATGATCTGTACCGCTATGCGACAGCTTTTGGCATCGGCTCCGAGCTGGGTATTGAGCTGCCCGGAGAGACGGCGGGGCGGATGCCTGACCGCGACTGGAAGCGTCGCATTTACGGCCAGAACTGGTCAACTGGCGACACGTACAATGCGGCGTTCGGACAGGGATATGTGACGGTGACGCCTCTGCAGTTGATCACGGCAGTTTCGGCCATTGCCAATGGGGGCACCGTCTACCAGCCAACGATCATTCGCAGTTTTCTGGATGCAGAGGGCAATGTGATCGAGGGCTTTTCGCCGCATGTATCACGCACCATGCAGTTGCCACCTCCGGGCGAGCCTGCGGTTTTGTTCCTGCAGGAAGACATGATCATCCAGGGAGAAAACAGCCTGGTTTGCACGTGTGAGCCGGACAGCGAATTCTACGATCCGGGGCGCTGCGATCCCCAGAATTACAGTGCCATGCTTGATCTCAACCCGGATCCGGAGGTCGAAAATCTGCTGCCTTACACCGTCAACGTGCCGCGTAATTATGTTTTCAACGGCGGGGTGTGCGATGAGAATCAGTTCAACCCCGACTATCTCCCTCCCTTCGTTAGCGATGACACACTGAATATCGTACAGCAGGGAATGCGCGCGGCAGTGACGGAAGAGGGAGGGACTGCCAGACCGATCAATTTAAGCTACGTGACTGTGGCGGGAAAGACCGGTACGGCAGAATACTGTGATGATATTGCCCGCCCACTGGGACTGTGTGTGCCGGGGAACTGGCCTTCTCATGCCTGGTTTGTCGGCTATGCGCCGTATGAGAATCCGGAGATCATCATCCTGGCTTTCGTGTACAACGGTGGCGAAGGGTCACTGGTGGCGCTGCCCGTCGTGCGCGATGTGATGGAGACTTACTTCCGGTTACAGAATGAGCGTCAGCAGCTTGCGCTGGCACAATAGCGTCGCGCCAGAAAATGAGTATAGTTAAGGGCAGACTCGTTCGTTAAGTCCGGGCCGCCTGTGTTGCATGATATCGTGCATCGTAATCGGGTGATATGATGGCAGAGAAAAACGCGCTTGAGATCAAAGGCGTCCGGGATGGGCTTCTTGTGCATCTCGATGCGGATGAATCGTGGAAGGAGCAGGTCAAGCGTCTGGTCACCCTGATTGATGAGCAGAGGGAATTTTTCCGGGGCGCACGCCTGGCACTGGATGTCGGCGAGCGTGCAATCAGGCGGCATGAACTGGGGCTGCTGCAGACAATGCTTTCCAGGCGCGGCGTGACCCTGTGGGCAGTGCTGAGCGAAAGCATGACGACTATCAGCACCACGCGCAAATTGGGCCTTCAGACCGCCCTGGAAGCACCCCGTGCAGTGAAGCCGGAGGTTTCGGAGACCCTGCTGCGGGTGGATGAAGATGATGATGTCACACCACCGATCGATCCCGAAGAAGTCGGGACAACCGGGGTGCTGGTGAAGCGCACACTGCGCAGTGGACGCACCGTTCGCAGCGGCGGGCATGTGGTTGTCCTGGGTGATGTAAACCCCGGCGCAGAAATCATTGCCGGGGGAGATGTGATTGTCTGGGGCAGGCTGCGCGGGCTGGTGCACGCAGGCGCCCATGGCGATGAATCGGCGGTCGTATGTGCCCTGGATATGACGCCGATGCAGTTGCGTATTGCGGGGTATATCGCGACATCCCCCGACGACAAACGTCGGAAACCGAGGCCTGAGGTAGCCATGGTTCGGGATAACCGGATCGTGGTTGAGGCCTGGAATTGAGGAAACGAAAGGAACCGGAGTTTATCATATGACCGCACGAGTGATCACCATCACCTCAGGCAAAGGCGGGGTTGGCAAGACGACAGCCACGGCGAATATTGCCGTCGGGCTGGCGCTGTTGGGCAAGAAGGTGATTGCCATTGACGCCGATATCGGTTTGCGCAATCTGGATGTCATACTGGGGTTGGAAAACCGGATCGTTTACGATCTCGTAGACGTTGTCGAAGGCCGCTGCAAACTCCGCCAGGCAATGATCAAGCATAAGGCGTTCCCTGAACTGTATCTGATCCCGGCGGCGCAGACTCGCGATAAGACGGCGGTTAGCCCGTCGGACATGCTGACGATTACCAAGAAGCTCCGTGACGATTTCGATTTCATCCTGATTGATTCCCCGGCAGGAATTGAGCGCGGTTTTCGCAATGCAATTGCCGCTGCAGATGATGTGCTGGTTGTCACAAATCCGGAGGTATCCTCCGTGCGCGATGCTGACCGGATCATTGGCCTGCTGGAAGCGGAAGAGAAAGGCCCCGGTCGTTTGATCGTTAACCGTATCAAGATGGACATGGTCCGGCGGGGCGAAATGCTCTCGATGGACGATGTGGTGGATATCCTGGCGATAAAGCTGATCGGGGTCGTCCCTGAGGATGAAACCGTACTGACATCATCCAATCGTGGTGAACCGGCAGCCGGTAATGAGAAATCGAAGGCCGGGCAGGCTTTCCGCAATATTGCCCGTCGTCTGGCCGGTGAAGAAGTGCCTTTCATGTCGCTGGACCATGCGGAAGGGGTCTTACAACGTCTCGCCAGACTGTTCAGCAGCAGTATGCCGAGCACGGGTTAGCCGAGGAGTGGTCTGTATGAATGCCCTTTTGGATCGTTTGATGGGACGTGGGAATACGACTCCTTCCGCTAAAGTTGCCAAAGAGCGGCTGCAATTTGTACTTGTCCATGATCGGCTTGATCTGTCACCGGATAAGCTGGAAGCGATGAAGGACGAAATCCTCTCGGTGATTTCCAAGTATGTGCGTATCGATCGCAACAATGTGGATATCTCCATCGAGCAGCGCCAGCGTGACAACTGGCTGGTGGCCGATATTCCCCTCAGCCCTGAGGATGAGGAAGACGCCGACGAGGCTGAGGCTGATGGGAAGAAGTCCGGTAAATAGCACCTTGTGAAGCCGTGCCATTTGCGATACGCTTGTTTGTACATGGGGGCAGCGTCGTGATGCGCGGCTCCTTTTTCTTGGGGATGATCTGAGGTATTGGAACACATGCGCAGGGAAGCGAGTATCTGGCGGCGGTTCGACTTCATTCTGTTTGGTACGACTCTGCTGGTGATCATTTATGGCATCCTTATGATCCACAGCGCGACGCTGGATGCTATAGATCCGGATTTGATCAACCGTGTGGAGCGCCAGATCGAGTATGCCGTTGTCGGTATCATCACTGTTTTCGCACTGACTGCACTGGACTATCGCCTGCTGGGTGCGCTGCATCAGTGGATTTATCTATTTGTGCTCATCTTCCTGGGGATGGTGACGTTTTTCGGGCTGGTTGGTGCGGCGGGGGCGCAGCGCTGGCTGGATGTAGGTATTCCGATTCAGCCGTCTGAAATTAGCAAGGTGCTGCTGGTGA
The DNA here is from genome assembly GCA_026983935.1 of Ardenticatenia bacterium. Lineage (GTDB taxonomy): Bacteria > Chloroflexota > Anaerolineae > Aggregatilineales > Ch27 > JALSTC01. The sequence continues at coordinate 836 of JALSTC010000020.1, read as the reverse complement.
TTGCACTGGGCCAGCATCTCAGCAACCAGTACGAAAAATTCGATCGTCTGTCAACGGTTTTGAAGTCGCTGTTGTATGTCGGGGTGCCGGCGCTGTTTGTCTTTTTGCAGCCGTCCCTTGGCGTGACCATTGTGATTTTGACCACGTGGGCGGTCATGGCCTGGGGAGCAGGGCTGCGCGTGAAGCACATCGCGCTTTTCGCGGTCATCATTCTGCTGGCACTGCCCGTGCTGTGGGTCAATATGGAGCCGTATCAGCAGCAGCGGATTGTGAACTTCGTCAACCCGGAAGCCGATCCGGATGGGCAGTACAATATCAATCAGGCTTTGATCAGTATTGGTTCAGGGGGAATGTTGGGTGAGGGCTATGCCCAGGGAACACAGACTCAGTTGCGTTTCCTGCGTGTGCGGCATACCGATTTTATTTTCAGCGTCATCGCGCATGAACTGGGCTTTGTCGGCGCGGTGGCTGCGTTGGGATTGATCGGCGTGATTCTCTGGCGAATCTTTCGTGTGGCGCGCCTGGCTGCCGATCCGTTCGGTAGCCTGCTTTGTTACGGCGTGGCGAATCTGATCTTCTTTCAGACTTTTGTCTCGGTAGGCATGAATCTGAACATGCTGCCTGTGACCGGCCTGACACTGCCGTTTATCAGTTCCGGCGGCAGCTCGCTGCTGACACTGCTGTTTGGCATTGGCCTGGTGGAAAGCGTTGCTGTGCGCCGCCGTGCACTGCCATAAGCCTGACTGCTGATCGCCCGGCCCGAGTCGGACAGAGCTTGTATTGTAATTGTAGATTGCAACCAGACCCTGACAGTCTTTCTGGCGGCGGGTATAATG
>JALSTC010000019.1 GCA_026983935.1 Ardenticatenia bacterium | reverse complement strand
TGCTCGGCGATCAGGTATTCTGCAGCGGTGCGGCAGACGATTGCATCCGTATCTTCGTCGAAGCTGAAGGCACGGCAGTAGCCGAGACTCACGCTGTCCGGTGCTGCAAGGTCGCGCAGTTCTCCCCAGCTATAAAACATGGCTGTGCGCAGTCCGGCCTGGTGGGCAACGTCCATGATGCTGGGATACCGCAGGGCTGAAGCAGCCATTGTATTGCCGAGAACCCCATGGCTTTCTGGAGGAACGCCGCGGAACATGGACATATGTGTGGGCAGCGTATAACTTGGGGCAACAGACCTGGCCATCCAGCTATATGAGCCGCTCTGCCACAGCCCGTCCAGGTGGGGCGTTTGCGCCTGCGCCAGACCATCGGGGCGACAGGCATCAATGACGATCAGGATGACTTTATGGGACATGGTCGCGTGGTCTTGTCTGCCTGTTCAGGCAAAGCACAGCCGCCGGGGAGTCATCAGAGGGAAACCATCTTCCTCTGAAGCGTTCCCTGGCGGCGGTTGGTTTGCCGGGTGCAGCGGCTATTTTTCACGTGTCAGCGCAAACCCGTTCATGAACTGCTCCTGCAGCGCCACAAACACGATCAGCGAGGGCAGAGTGGCGATGATCGCCCCGGCCATCACCGGCCCAAAATCTGTTTGTGCACCGACGGCCATCAACTGACGCACCCCGACCTGCACAACCTGCTTGTCCGGGCTGGTCATGATGATGATTGGCCACAGGTACTGGTTCCACATATAGATGAACTGGATGACGGCCATAGCGCCGATGACATTCCAGGACAGCGGAACCAGCACCGCCCACAGAAAACGCAGTGGCGAAGCGCCGTCAAGCTGGGCCGCTTCGGCCAGTTCCGTCGGGATGTTGCTGAAGTGCTGACGGAAAAGAAATGCTCCCGTCGCACTGGCGAAGAATGGCACGGTCAGCGCCAGGAACGTGTCTCCCCACTGCAGGTCCGAGACGATCTTGAACAGCGGGACAATGATGATCTCGGTCGGCATGAGCAGTGTCAGCAGGACGAAGAAGAACAGGAACCACTTGCCGGGGAATCGAAAGTAGACAAAGGCCAGTCCTGCCAGTAGAGAGGTCACCGTCTTGGCGACGACCACAACCAGTGCCACAAATACGGTGTTGAGTATCTGCTGGCCCAGGCCGCGTTCAAAAGTGACGGCAATGTTGTTCCACAGGTCATTGCCCGGCAGGAGCCGTCCCGGCTGCCCATAAAACTGGATGTTGGTCATTGTGGCAACGAGCAGGGCGTACAGCACCGGAACTGCCAGCAGAAAACAGGTGAGAATCAGGATCGCGTGGATGAGATAATTGAGTCGCCTGCGCCTGGTGTGACGTGTTCTGGCGAGGGCCAGTGCCTGTGCGCGTGCGTTGGCTACTTCACTCTCCATAAGTCACCCGCCTCTCCACATACCGGAACTGAATGATGGTCAACCCGGCAACCAGCAGGAACAGAATGAGGGACTGGGCTGCTGCGCTGCCTGTCTTGTTGGTGTATTCGAATGCGTCTTCATAAAGCTGATAGATCAGCACAGAGGTTGCTCCGCGGGGCCCACCCTGGGTCAGTGTATCCACGGCCCCAAAGATGCCGTAGAATGCGTAGGTCACATTGGTGATCAGCAGGAAAAAGGTGTAGGGCGAGAGCAGAGGGAATGTAATGCGGAAGAATCGCTGGATGGCATTGGCCCCGTCAATGGCTGCTGCCTCCAGGAGTTCATCCGGCACACTCTGCAGCCCGGCAATATAGAACAGAACATTGAATCCCAGGTTGTTCCATATTGACGTGAGGATGATCACCCAGGGTGCCAGCGCAGCATCCGAAAACCAGCGTGGGCGTATCCCAAACAGGGTATATAGAACCTGATTGACGATTCCGACCTGAGGATTGAACATCATCAAGAAGATCAGACCGGCGATAACCGGTGATAGCGCATATGGCCAGATGAGCAGTGTGCGGTAGATGTTGGCCCCGCGAATCTTCTGGCTGGCCAGTACGGAGATGAACAGCGCGATACTCATACCGATGATGACAATGGCAATGGTAATGCCGAAAGTCACCGTAAAGCTGTGGATGTAACGGCTGTCATTCATCAGACGCAGGTAGTTGTCCACGCAGACGAAGCGTGCATTCAGACCCAGGAAGCTGGTTTCCAGGGACATGAGCACCACTCTGATCATCGGCCAGTATAGAAAGAAGACCAGGATGATCAACGTGGGCAGCAGGAAGAGATAGGGCAGGGGGCTTCGCCCGAAGCGCTCGGTACGGCCCACCTCCGGATTGAACAGCCTGCCGCCCTGGCTGACCCACACCCACACGGGTGCCAGCAGGATCAGACTGCTGATGAGGACAACACCGATGCCAAACAGGAATTCCGGGGTGAAACGTGTCCCGGCTTCCGCAACGACTTCGGGGTCATAGGCAAAGGTGCAGTGTCTTAAGGGCAGCATGAGGATTTGGCCGCTTAAGGCACCTACGACCGCGCCCACACCTGCGCCGGTGATGATCGAACGCTGGTGGCGGCCATACACATATGCTGTTATCAGTGCACCGAAGATCGCGCCGAAGAATAGTGACCAGAGGATCGCCTGTGTATCCAGTGACAAGGTCGCTCTCTCCTATAAAAAAACCCAGTGAGCAGGGTTTCCCGCTCACCGGGTTCGTTATCTGAAAGCTCAACTACTCTCCCATTACAGCTTCGTTGTAGGCTGCAAGTGATTCGTCGGCCCGTGCATCAGCTTCAGTCAGGGCTTCCAGTGGATCGACACCGCTGTCAATGACGGACTGTGCTGCTTCCTCAATGATGGTGCGCACCTCAAGGAAGTTGCCCAGCAGTGCGCCGCTGGTGGCGTAGCCTTCCACCGTGTTGGTGAGCTGATCGAAGGCGGTGCGGAAGAACGGATTCTGATCGAACCAGCCTTCGGCCTCGAGCTGGTCAATGGAGCTGTAGCGAATCGGGAAGTAGCCCGTGCCTTTGTGCCAGTTCACGGAGTTCTGGGTGTTGCCCAGGAAGATCATGAAGTCCACGGCGGCTTCCAGTTCTTCCTGCGGATGATCGGCGGTCAGCCAGATGCTTGCGCCGCCAACGACCACGCCGTGACGCTCCGCAGAGTCGGGGATGGGCAGCAGGCCGGTGTCCATCTGGAAGCCAGCTTCAACAGCCGCTTCGTTGATGTTGACCAGGTCCGCTGTGCTGGTGATGTGCATGGCCACCTGCTGACCGGTGAAGAGCGCGTCCGAGCCATTCCAGTCTTCCAGCGCGCCGGTGTAGATGTAGTAGCCGTTGTCGGCCAGTTCTTTCCACCAGTTGAAGATGTTCATCATCGCGCCGCTGTCGAGCATGACGTCGGTTGCGCGGGCGGTGCGGCCATTGTTGTTATTGGCCAGCAGTGCGCCCTGCTCCGCCACCCACTGCTCCACGAACCAGCTATGCATGTTCCAGCCGATGCAGCCCTGCAGGCCCAGAGCGTCAGCCTGTTCCATCAGCACGTCGCAGGTTGCCAGGACTTCGTTGTAGGTGCTGGGCGGGTTGTCAGGATCCAGGCCGGCTGCCTCGAAGATGTCACGGTTGTAGTAGAGGATCGGGTTGGATGAGTTCCAGGGCAGGCTCCAGATGTCATCGCCGACGGTGTAGTAGTTGCGCACGGGGGCGATCACGTCGTCAAGGTCTGCCAGCTGTTCGGCATCGGTTACGGAGCTGACGGGGATGAAGATACCGGAGTCGAGCGCAAGCTGCGTGCCAACCTCGAACACCTGAACGATGTGCGGGGCATTGCCCTGCTGCGCGGCCAGGATTGCGCCGTTCAGCGTGTCGCGATAGCTTGGATTCGAGATCGCCGTCACTTGCACGTTGGGATGCTCGGCCTCATATGCAGCAATCACGTCCGCGACCAACTGCTGGCGATTCTCGTCGCCGAAAGCGTGCGAGAATACGATCTCGATGGTGTCATCCTGAGCGGTGGTAACCGCAAAGGGGATCACCAATGCGACGACCAGTAACAGCCCGACTAACTTTGAACGACTTAGCATTTTTTCCTCCTTTTGGAATGCTAATGTTTTTAAAACCACACTGGAGTGTGGTTTTCACACCCTTGGCTTTTAGGTAATACGTGCTGCGTGTGCAGTATATCCTTGCATAGGTCGGAGTATAAGTCGCGATATTTAAGTGAAGATGATAGGACTTTGAAAATCGCTTTATTAGATCGTTAACAATGTGTAGCCCAAACGGTTTGGATTACTCATTACGTAGACATTGTAGCACAGATACAACGATTTTGGGTTAGATAACACAATTATAGCGCATTTTGTTCTTTAAGAAAAGATTATTATCTTATTGTATTCTTAAAATCTGACGGCAGACCCACCCGTCACTGCCGGTGGGTCTGCCGCAGTGCCTCGCTAGAAATAGTTGACGGTGATCCCGCCATCCACGACAAGGCTGGCGCCATTGACCCAGGATGCTTCATCAGAAGCCAGGTAGAGCGCGGCGTAAGCAATATCCTCCGGTTGGCCAAAGCGTCCCATTGGGATGCGGTTAAGCCGCAGCATCTTGGCTTCTTCAGTGGCAAACAGTGTTTCCATCAGCGGTGTAATGATCGGGCCGGGGCAGATCGCGTTGCTGCGCACCCCTTTCGGGCCGAACTGCACGGCCAGTGACTGCGTCAGCGCAATGACTGCGCCCTTGCTGGCCGTATAGGCATCCTGGGGAACAGAGCAGCCGACCAGGGCGACAAAGGATGCCACGTTGACAACCGCACCGCCGCCCGCTTTGATGATTTCCGGGATGCCGTATTTGCAGCACAGCGCCAGCCCGTTCAGGTTCACGTCGAGGACACGGTGCCAGACATTCAAGTCCATGGTCAGGACGGACTCATCTTCATCCGGCATGATACCCGCGTTGTTGTAGAGCGTATCCAGCTTGCCGAACTTCTCAACCCCGGCTTTGACGGTCTTTTCGACGTCTGCTTCGTTGGTGACGCTGCCTGCAACGGCGATCGCCTCGCCACCCTCATCAACGACCATCTGGGCGGTCTCCTCGACCGTCTCGGCCACGACGTCATTCAGCACCAGGCGTGCACCTTCTTTCGCAAACAGGAGGGCAACTTCACGTCCCATCCCGCTGCCTGCGCCGGTGATCAGGGCGACTTTATTCTCCAATCTCATCGTGATTTCTCCTCAATTGTACAGGGGCATCTTCTAGATGCCCGGAACAAAACCAGTCGCCTGGCAGATTTCTAAGCGCGCTCAAAGAAGCGGCGTCGTTCCCAGTCGGTCACGATCTCGTCGAACTTGCGCTGTTCTGTCCGTGCAAAGTGCAGGTAATGCTCGACAATGTCGTCTCCGAATGTTTCTCGCGCCCAGGAGCTGCCTGCAAATTCGTCTATGGCCTCTCGCAGTGAACGGGGCATGTGTTGTAAGTTCTCGGCGGCGTAGACGTCCCCGGCGAACATCGGCGGTGGCTCGATCTGGCGTTGAATGCCGTCCAGCCCGGAAGCCAGCAGGGCGGCAAAGGCCAGATAGGGGTTGGCATCCGCGCCGGGGATGCGGCACTCGATGCGCAGCGATTTGCCATGCCCGACGATGCGAAACCCTGCCGTGCGGTTGTCGTAGCTCCACGCAATGCCCGTCGGGGCGAACGAGCCTGCTTGATAACGCTTGTAGGAATTGACCGTCGGGGCGTAGAACAGCGCCATTTCGCGAGCGTGGGCCAACGTTCCGCCCAGGAACCA
>JALSTC010000018.1 GCA_026983935.1 Ardenticatenia bacterium | reverse complement strand
CGGCAGCGAGGCATTGAGCAGGGAAATGAACCAGACGATGCGGTCGAACAGGCTGCCGCGGCGCACACCCGCGATCACGCCCAGCGGGATGCCCAGCACCGTGGCGAACAACAATGAGCTGATCGCCAATTCGACTGTGGCGGGCAGGTGGATCATCAGGTCTTGCAGAACAGGGCGGCGGGTGAGAAATGATGTGCCCAGGTCGCCGTGCAGGAAGTTACCTACATAGGTCAGGTACTGCTCCCAGATCGGTTTGTCCAGGCCCCACCGCTCCACGGCAGCCTGGACGATCTCCGGGTTGTTCATCGCCCGCTCGCCTACGATCATGACTAGCGGATCAACCTGGGTGATGTTGTAAATCAGAAACAGCGCCAGCGAAATTCCTAGCAGCATGGGGATCGCCAGCAGCAGGCGGCGGAGGATATACTGCGTCAGGTTCACTGTAAGCCCCCATAAAGCGTGCGCCGCGGGCACTCACCCCTGTAGGATAAGCCCCGCGACGCATTCAGGTCTTGTACCTATCGGTCGTGCACAGTTGCGTTATTCGGCGGCTTTGCTCATCCCGTAGAAGTCCAGGAAGTAGACCGGATGGAAGGCATAGCCCTGTAGTTCGGCGCGGGTGGCGTCGAGCGATTGCGGCTGGAACAGGACGATGAAAACGGCCTCATCTACCTGTGCCTGCTGGTACTCGCGGTAAAGCTCTGTGCGGCGCTCCGGGTCGCTCTCGAAGGCTGCTTCGCTTGCCAGTTCGGCGATGGTCTCCGAATCCAGCATCACACGGTAGGAAACGCCGCGATCAGGATAGGAGAAGTAGTCCGACCACATGGTCGCGTCGAGGTAATCGGGCGTCCACGTGCTGATCAGGAAGGGCAGCTCCTGGGCGCGGAAGGCCGTCAGGAAGTTGGAAGTAGGCTGCATCTCGATGCTGACATTGATGCCCACGGCAGCCAGGTCGGCCTGAATCTTGGCGGAGAGTGTTTCAATCGGGATACCGGCGGGTGCACCGCTGCCGGTGTACAGCGTCAGATCGAAGCCGTCGCCGTAGCCTGCTTCTTCCAGCAGGGCGCGGGCGGCATCGGGATCGTATTCATAGCGGATCGAGGGATCGGACCCCTGCACGCCGAGCGGCAGGATACCGGCAGGGCGGTCTGCGTAGCCCTGGAGGAGCTGATCAATGATGCCGTCGTAGTCAACGGCCTGGGCGATGGCCTGCCGCACGCGCACGTCGGAGAGCGGCAGCCCGAAGGTGTCACTGGGCGACATGGCGAGATAGGTGATATTCAATGTCTGGCCGATTTCCAGGCGCAGAGCGTCATTACCCATCACCTGATCGGCCAGGTCTTTGTCAATGTTCTGTGCGATGTCTACGTCGCCACGCTCAAGGAGCTGCAGGGCGGTTGTGGAGTCGTTGACGTCGCGCAGCACAACGCCGTCCAGTGCGGGCGGCTCACGCCAGTAGTTTTCGTTGCGCACCATCGTGATTTCGGAGTTCGGCGTCCATCCGGTCAGGATGAAGGGGCCGGAACCGGCGGAGTTCTGGTCCAGCCAGTCCTTTGCCATATCGGTCTCATCCGCATCTGGCGCATCTGTGCCGCCATGTTCGATGACGAGCTGGCTGTCCAGGATGCTCATAGCCGGGGCGGTGACCACGGCGGGGAAGGCCGGGAACGGCTCACTGAGTGTCACGCGCACGGTCAGGTCATCTACCACTTCGATCTCGGCGATGGGATCGGCGTAGAATGATGGGTTGCCCTTGATGTTTTGCAGGCGTGTCCATGAGAAGCGGACATCTTCTGCTGTGATCGGGTTGCCGGAAGCGAACTGCAGGCCCTCTCGCAGCACAAAGGTGTAGACCAGCCCATCGTCGGAGACCTCATAGCTTTCCGCGAGGCTGGGGACGATGGTGGTCAGGTCGTCCGGGCGAATCTCCAGCAGGGTGTCGTAGGTGGCATGATGCACCGTCAGGTTGGTGGATTCGAAGGCCCGGCCAGGATCGAGGGTGATCACGTCGTCAAGCTGCGTGGCGACGATCAGGATGTTCTCATCCTGTGCCTGTGCTGGCAGACTGCCCCCGATGCCGCTGACAAAAAGGGCTGCAATTAGCCCGATAACCAGGAAGGAACGTTTTTTCATCTCACTTCTCCTGTATTTAATCCAAGAATATGTAACTGTTGTGGCACGAGAGATAGGTAGGATGCTACAAGTATATAAGGGGGCACTGACGTGTGTCAAACATAAAGCGCCTGTATTCATTTATGCGAACTACCAGAATATCACCACCCGTGTTTTCTAATGAAGTTCAGATGTGTCGTCAGTACGATTCATGATAAGATAAGCGTGCATTCACTTCTATGGATCAGCACTTTGAAAGAGGGATACCCATGTTAAGCGAGAAGATGCAGAAAGCACTGAATGATCAGGTCAATGCAGAGCTGTTTTCGTTCTACCTGTACCTGTCTATGGCGGCCTACTTTGAAGCGGAAAATCTGCCCGGCTTTGCCACCTGGATGCGCATGCAGGCGGATGAGGAAATGATTCACGCCATGAAGTTCTTTGACTATATCAATGAACGCAATGGGCGTGTCAATCTGGGCGCGATTGAAGCCCCCAAGACCGAATGGGATTCGGCGCTGGCCGCCTTCGAGGAAGCGCTGGAGCATGAAAAGTACATCTCCGGGCGGATCAACGATCTGGTCGCGCTGGCGATTGCCGAAAACGATCATGCCACTAACAGCTTTCTCCAGTGGTTTGTGGATGAGCAGGTTGAGGAAGAAGCCTCGGTGGACGCGGTCGTCCAGGACCTGCGCCGCGTGGCGGACTTCCCGCCGGGTATCTTCATGATGGATCGCGAGCTTGGTACGCGCGGGCCGGCTGCCGCTGAAGGCGAAGGTGGCTAGAGAAGCATTCGTCTGCCCGGTAGTTGAAGAGCGACCCGGCTCAAGCTGACTGATGGGTAAACGATAGAGTGTAGAAAAGCGCGGGGCCGCTTCAGCCCTGCGCTTTTTGTTTAAGGCTGGTGACATGATGCAAAGCCGCTCCATCAAAAGATTTCTTGCTCTGGAACACAACATCATCGTGCTGCTGGGTGCACTGCTGGTCATTGGTATGGGCGAGGAATTATGGGTCCGTTTCATGCCCAGATACCTTGAGGTATTGGGTGCCAGCGCAGTGGCCATTGGCGCGTATGGCTCCTTCAAGCGCATCGTTGATACCATTTACCAGTATCCCGGGGGCTGGCTGGCCGACAGAATGGGCCGCAAGCGTGCGCTGGTGCTGTTCAATGTGATCGCTGCCACCGGATACCTGCTTTATCTGCTGACCACACGCTGGGAGATCGTCATCCTTGGGACGCTGCTGGTGCTGGCCTGGAGCAGCATGTCCCAGCCGGCGATCTTCTCCCTCATCGGGGATACGCTGGGACGCTCACGGCGGGCGATGGGCTTCAGTGTGCAGTCCATCTGGAAGCGCATCCCTATTGTGATCGCGCCGCCGATCGGGGGGTATTTGCTGGCGCGGCTGGGATTGGTTTCCGGGATGCATGTTGGCTTTGCAGTTTCCCTGCTGCTTGCCCTGGGCGCGATCTATTTGCAGTCTCATTTCTATCACAGCCCCCCGCGTAAGGTGGACACCAGTCATGCGGGACTGGGCCAGGTCTGGCACATGATGCCCGATTCGCTGCGGCGGCTGCTTGTCGCCGATTGCCTGGTGCGGCTTGGGTCTAATCTGGCCGCGGTCTATGTGGTGCTCTTTGTGACTAACGTGCGCGGCAAAACGCCGCTGGAATTCGGGGCCCTGACGTCCCTGCAGATGATCACGGCGATTCTCGGCTATTTGCCAGCCGCCCGCCTGGCCGACCGCTTTGGTCGTCAGCCTTTCATCCTGGCGACTTTTGCCTTTTTTGCCCTGTTCCCGCTCAGTCTGGTGGTGCTGCCTCCGGAGTGGCTTGCCCTGGCTTTCATTATCGCCGGGCTGCATGAGATCGGCGAACCGGCACGCAAGGCCCGCATCGTTGATCTGGCCGAAGAGTCGTACCGTGGCCGGGTCATTGGTCTGTACTACCTCATCCGGGGATTGGTCACCATTCCAGCCCCTTTCCTGGGAGGTCTGCTGTGGCAGAGCAGCGTTCAATGGCCTTTCATTGTCGGCGGTCTGATCTCGGCTGCCGGGCTGGGGCTGTACGCGGTACGTCCGCATATGGATGAACAGATGACGTAGCGGCGCATACGCACGGTTTGGTGGGTTTGCCTTGCCTCACGCTGAAATCTGATATACTGAAATCAGCGACAATGCAGACATTTGTCCATGCCTCCCATCGCTGCAATCTGTGCAGTGGGAGGCTTTGTTCTAAGGGGGCGGGTATGTCCGGAATCTTTGGAGGGCTTCTGGCGTGGGTCCTCGCGAATTTTCATCGAGAAATTGGCGGGGCCGCCCTGCAGATCGGGCAGGCACTCACCCAGGAGCTTGCCAGGCATCCCGCCGTGCAAAGGGCACTGCTGGACTTTACCAAAGAGGTGGGCCAGGAAATCGCGCAGGAAGCTGTTGAGAAGGCGGTGAAAGGGGCGTGGAATGGCGGTAGGTTTGCCTTTAGCACGTTCCAGGAACTGCTTGCCGAGCAGATGAAGCTGCGCGGTATGCGCGTGCCCTGGGAAGGCGAAGACTGAGTAAATGAGCAGGGCGCGTCCACACTTACGGACGCGCCCTGAGACGTTCACTATTGCCCGTGCAGGCCGTCACTGGGTGCAGGCATTCTCGCGGGAGTCGCAGTTGAGCACGTCATTGGGTGCATCGCTGCCGCGGCCACGGTTGCCGCCGTAGACCCGATCATTGCGACTGCCATCCGCCGCATCGAGAACATCGTAGCCGCCGCTGGCGTTGTCGTTGCCGCGACCACCGTTGCGGTTATAGTTGCCGCCGTAGAGCCGATCGTTGCCACTGTGATCGGTGATCCGATCGTTGCCATCGTCCCGATTCCGGCGGCTGCTGTTGTTGTACCAGCCGCCGTAGAGGAAGTCATTGCCCCTGCCGCCGTCAATGGTATCGTCACCACCTTCGCCGTAGACCTGGTCGTTGCCGGCACCGGCGTTGATCGTGTCATTGCCATCGCCGCCGTAGAGCCGATCGCTGCCGCTGCCGCCGGTGATGGTGTCGTTCCCGGCTTCACCGAACATGCGGTTGCTGCCGCTGCTGGCGCTCAGTGTATCATTGCCGCTGCCGCCATAGAGATAGTCGGTGCCGCTGCCGCCATCGAGTGTATCATCCCCGGCGTCGCCATAGAGCCGATCGTTGCCGTTGTAGCCGTAGATGACATCGCCGCCACCGCCGCCGTGAATGGTGTTGCGGCTGTTGTTGCCGTGGATGATCTCGCAGGCATCGGTTCCGGTGTAGTTGTTGCTGTTGATATCAAGGTCACGTGGGCCGCTGTACGGGCTGTTCTTCAGCACCACAATAATCGGCGAGCCATTGCAGGATGCCGCAACGGGATCGGTCGTTGCCGTTGGTACCGGGGTCGGCGTATTGGTCGGCTCAGGTGTCGGCGTATTGGTCGGCACAGAGGTCGGTGTGTTGGTGGGCATGTCTGTTGGCACAGAGGTCGGTGTGTTTGTCGGCTGGCTGCCGCCACCAACGACGCCGATGGCGCCGCCCAGATCGTCGCCACCGCCGGATGAGCCGCCGCTGCCGCCCGTGTCACCCGTGCCGCCGCCGGACGAACCGCCGCTGCCGCCAGTGTCGCCTGTGCCGCCGCCGGCTGCGCCCCCGCCG
>JALSTC010000017.1 GCA_026983935.1 Ardenticatenia bacterium | reverse complement strand
CCACCTGCCCGCCACAGTCGAATTGGCGATCAGCTCATTGTTGTTCGCCACGGTGCTGGGCATCCCGCTGGGCGTGATCGCGGGTGTGCGCCGCGGCAGCCTGTTCGACCGCATCGTCTGGTTCATCTCCCTGCTCAATGCCTCGCTGCCGCCGTTCTGGACAGGCCTGATCGTGCTCTTCGTGTTCTATTACAATCTGGGCATCATGCCGGGGCCGGACCGCCTTGACCCACGTATGGCCCGCCCGGAGCAGATCACCGGTCTGTTCACCGTCGACTCGCTGCTGACGGGCAACTGGGCGGCCTTCGGCAGCGCCCTGCACCACCTTATCCTGCCCACCATCATCCTGGGCGGGTTCACGCTGGCGCTGGTGCTCCGTGTGACGCGCTCCGCGATCATCGAGGAAATGCGCAAGGATTACATCCGCACCGCCCGGGGCAAGGGCCTGAGTGAGCGTCAGGTTATCATCCGGCATGCGCTGCGCAATGTGCTGATCCCGCTGGTCACCATTCTAGGCCTGGCCTTCGCCAGCTTGCTCAGCGGGGCGGTAATGACCGAAACGGTCTTCGATTGGCCGGGGCTGGGGCAGTATATTGTCCGGGCGGCCAGTAATCTGGACTATCCCGCGATTCAGGGCGGCACACTGCTGATCGCCGCCATCTATATCGTGGTCAATATGACAGTTGATGTGCTTTACGGCCTGTTAGATCCGCGAGTGCGCCATGGGTGAAACCACACAACTTTCCGCTGCCAATCTCTCCACACAGACATTGAAGCCCGAAGAAAACGTACTGGCTCCGGCCATCCGCCATATACGCAAATATCCTTCGCTGTGGATCGGAGCCGGGCTGCTGCTCCTGTGGATTCTGGTCGTGATTTTTGCGCCGCTGCTCGCCCCCTACGATCCGCTGGCGCAGAATCTCTCCGCACGGCTGGATGCACCATCAACTACGCATCTTTTCGGCACAGACGAACTGGGCCGGGATATCTTCAGCCGTGTGCTTTACGGCGCGCAGATTTCGCTGCCCACGTCACTGATGGTCGTGCTGATCTCGCTGGTCACCGGCAGTCTGCTGGGCGCGGTGGCGGGCTTCGTCGGCGGGTTGGTGGACGATATCGTCATGCGCGTGGCAGACGTAACGCTGGCTTTCCCCTCTATCGTGCTGGCGCTGGCCATCTCGGCCCTGCTCGGGCCCAGCCTGACCAACGCCGCCATCGCCGCCTGCGTGGTGGTCTGGCCGGAATACGCCCGGCTGATGCGCTCTCAGGTGCTGGTCGTTCGCTCGCAGGACTACGTGATCGCGGCCCGCTCCATCGGCACACGCGAACGCACCATTCTGTTCCGCCACGTGCTGCCCAACGCCTGGAATCCCCTGATCATCAAGGCCGCGCTGGATGTGGGCAATATCATCCTGCTGATCTCGGCCCTGAGCTTCCTGGGGCTGGGCGTATCGCCGCCAACGCCAGAATGGGGCGCGATGATCTCGCTGGGGCGCACCAAATTCTACCAATGGTGGCTGGCAACCTTCCCCGGTCTGGCGATTCTGAGCGTGATTCTGGCGAGCAATCTGCTGGGCGAGGGCCTGCAAAATCTGCTCGATCCAAACTATTGAGACGGCAGTGTATCGTAACGCTTCATTCCCTCGCTCCGGAGCCTGATCGTTGTGCGGCTCTCCTGCCGGGACGACAGGCACGAAAATGTCAGGCAAATAGGGTCATGCCGTCCGGACTCCGTCAGGTAGTGATTGTAGAATGGAAGCAGACAATCGGGGAATGTAGTCTGGAGAATACATAGCGCCATGGAACGCACACGCCTTGTTTTTGTCCTGATTATTCTGGTTGCAGTTGCCATTATCGGTTCGGCGGCGCTGCTGAGTAACCCCGGGAGCAGCGATCAGGGGGCAGCGGATCAGGGGGGGACACAGGCAACGGAGATGCCCGCCTCCTCCGTGCAGGTGCTGGTGGCATCTTCCAATACCAAGCAGCTCTGGATGGATCGCATGGTTGCGCAGTTTAACGCGCAGCAGGTCACGACCTCGACCGGCGAAGTTGTTGTGGTGGAAGTAGAACATGTCGGGTCGGGCAGTTCGATGAACGCCATTCTGGAAGAACAGTTGCAGCCGGTTGTCTGGAGTCCCGGCAGCAGCACATGGGTGGAGCAGATCAACCGGGCATGGCTGGATCGCAACGCCCGGCGTTTGATCTCTGATGAATGCCCGGCAACAGTGGACGTGCCCCTGGGAATCGCCATGTGGCAGCCAATGGCCGAGGTGCTTGGCTGGCCGGATGCGCCGATCAGCTGGCGCGATCTGGCCGAACTGGCCGCCGATCCGGATGGCTGGGCCTCGTTGGGGCATCCGGAATGGGGCGTATTTCGCTTCGGGCATGGACACCCCGCCCACTCCAATTCCGGTATGCTGTCCATGATCGCCGAGGTCTATTCGGCAGCAGGGGTCAGCGAAGGCCTGACGCCGGACGATGTGTGGAGTGAGTCGGTGGTGAGTGCGGTTGGGGCGGTGGAAACGGCTGTCTTCCACTACGGGCGTAAGGACACTGATTTACTGGGGCGCATGACCCTGCGCGGCCCCGGTTACCTGCACGCTGTCACAACCTATGAGGGCAACGTCATCCGCTGGAATCAGGAACATGCCGACGAACTGCGTTTTCCGCTGGTGATGATCTATCCTGCCGATGGCACATTCTGGGTGGATAACCCCTTCTGCGTTCTCAACAACGCCGACTGGGTGACTGAAACCCAGATCGAGGGTGCGCAGTTATTCCGCGATTTCATCCTGGGGCGGGAGCAGCAGGCGCAGTTGATCGAGACCGGTTTGCGACCCGCCTTGCAGGGGATTCCGCTGCATGAGCCGATCAGCCTGGAATACGGCGCTGTGCCGACCATTACGGAAGACACGGTCTCCGCCCTGCCTTATCCCTCAGATGAGGTCGTCCGCCATATTCTGGACATGTGGTATCAGGTCAAGAAACCGGCCACCATTCTGATGGTCATTGACACTTCCGGCAGTATGCAGGGCGAAAAAATGCGCGCCGCCGTGGATGCAGCACGGGAGTTCATCACGCTGATGCAGCCCAACGACGAGATCGTCGCACTGGCTTTCAATTACGAGGTGTTTTCGGTTGGGCCGTCGGGGTTGGTCGGGGAAGTGGGCGAGGAATTGCGGCAGTCGCTTGACAATCTGATCGCTATTGGCGGTACGGCCCTCCATGCGGTGACCATTGATGCGATCGATCGCATCGAGGCCATGCGGGCGGAAGACCTGGCGAACGGTGAGCGGCGCAGCTACGCCATCGTCCTGATGACCGACGGGCGCAATGAGTCCAACGACGGTGTCACCGAGGCCCAGATGCTCAGTGCCCTGCCCGATGGAACCGAATCCGATGAAGTGCGGCTGTATACTATCGCCTACGGCGAGGATGCCAACACCGATCTGTTGGCGACGATGGCGAACCGCACCAACGGCAAGACATACGTCAGCACGCCGGAGAATATCCGCGATATCTACTTCCTGATCTCGTCGGAGTTTTAGAGCCGCTGCTGGCTGTGACCGGATTACGGCGTGCGCTGCAGCGCTGGCAGCGTGTCGTAACGCTTCGTCCCCTCGATATCGAGTACAAAGTCCGCACCAAAAGCCTGGGCGGGCGTGAATGCGCCGCGCGGCCGCTCAGCCAGCACCCGCTCGACGGCGCGCACGGCAGCCAGCGCGGTGAAGCGGTAGGCCTCCACCGTCTCCAGCCAGGCCTGCGCTTCCTGTCCTTCAGCATTGGCAGCCTGTGCCCAGATGTATGAGCGTGCCTGCTGGCGCGTCGCCTCGTCCGGGCCTTTGACCGTGCGCTTGACGATGCGCCCGGCCAGACGCCGGATCGCACCAATGCGCAGCAGCCCGCCCAGCAGCGGCGCTGCCAGACGTGCCAGCCGTGCCGCCCCCGGCGAAAAGGCAAGATACGTGGTGATGTTGGGGATACCGGTCGAGCGGTAGGCCGTCGCCAGGTCGCCCCAGGGTATCGGCATGGCGTAGCGCCTGCCATGTGGGAAGGAAAACCAGCGCCCGCCCTGCCCCAGGGAATACGGCCGCAGCCGTCCATCCCGGCGGACAAGGCCGCCCTCTGGCAGCGATTCCAACAGGGTTTTGGTCGTGCCGGGGCTGGTTTTGCTCAGCGCATCAATGGCCAGTTCCAGCGTAACCGGGTTCGGCACCTGATCGGCCACGTACTTCGCCAGACAATCGGTCGGCACCACGTCGAAGCCCACGCCGGGGATCAGTGCGATCTCCCGCTCCCAGGCGGCCTGGTCCAAACTGTACACTTCACCAAAGACAGGAATTTCGCCGGTGATGTCCAGATAGCTGGTGATCCCGTCCAGACAGGCGCGAAGCATCGGCGCGGCGGTGTGGACATATGGCCCGGCAGCGTGCATCACCAGATTGACGGTGGCCACCGCCTCCCTCAGCGCGTCGGCGTCATCCAGCGAAACCGCGATCCAGTTAAGGTCGAGCCGCTCCGCCAATGGCCGGAGTTTCTCCGCGCTGCGCCCGGCCAGCACAGGCCGATGGCCGCGCCGCACTGCCTCCTCCGCGATCAGCGTGCCGGTGTAGCCGTATGCGCCGTAGATCATCCATTTCGCCTCAGCCATCGGTCATCCTCCGTCTGGTTTCCTGGTTCACCGCCTGCCCGTCTGGTTGATAATTCAGCACAACCACCTCATTGATCATACCACGCCCGCCTGCCCTTGAATTGATCGCCCGCCGTGCCTGCACAATCTCAATGCGAAAGCCGCCATAGAGTTCGTGCACAAAAGGTGTGTCGGCATTGCTCAGCATGACCCGGCAGCCCCTGGCGTCCAGTTCGCGGTATACGTTGGCCAGCCTGCGCTGGTCATCCGGGCCGAAGTCATCCGCCGCATAACTGGTGAAATTGGCCGTCGCGCTGAGCGGCACATAGGGTGGATCGAAATAGACAAAGTCGCCCGGCCCGGCCTTCGGCACGACCGCTTCGAAGCCCTGCACGGCGATCTCCACGCCCTGTAATGCCAGTGATGCCGCCCGCAGACGTCCTTCATCCAGAATAGCCGGATTCTTGTAGCGGCCCATCGGCACGTTGAAGTGCCCCTTGCTGTTGACGCGCCACAGGCCGTTATAGCAGGTTTTGTTCAGGTAGATCATGCGGGCGGCGCGTTCGACGGGCGAGGCATTCCGCGGCCACGCCGGGTCACGATCAAGCGCACGGGCGGCGTAATAATGGCGTTCACCGTCCTGCCTGTGCGCGGCCTGATGCGCCGCCAGCAGCGCAATCAACGCCTCTACATCGTCCCGCACGGCCAGATAGACGTTGATCAGCTCCCCGTTCACGTCATACAGGCAGTAGCGTTCGGCCAACCCCTGCCCGCGCAGGTGAAAAAAAACCGCGCCGCTGCCGACAAACGGCTCAAAGTATGTCTTTACCCGTCCCTTCGGGAAAAAGGCGTCGTACTGCGCCAGCAACTGGCTTTTGCCGCCCGCCCATTTGAGGAACGGGACAGCTTGAGGATGGCGATCTTCCGTCACAGGTGCGCTCCACCGGCTGTTATGATCTGCGATTGTGGCCGTGCTTAAATCGAACGAATGCGCCTGAGAGTGTAGAATGCTCTTGAGCAGTTGGCAACATCCAGATAAGCCCGGATGGCGTGGGGGGTATTTTCCGCCGCGTTTTTCTTGACAGCGCCAGCCGTTCCCTGTTACACTGCACGCAAGATAACGTTCAACGACTCTGA
>JALSTC010000016.1 GCA_026983935.1 Ardenticatenia bacterium | reverse complement strand
ACAAGATCAACCTGCATCAGGCCGGGCACGAATTCTCCCCAAAGGCGCAGGCTCCCACCCCCGGCGCGGCGGACTTCTGCCTGCTGACAACAACGCCGCTCACGCAGGTGATGGCCCATATCCAGGGCTGCGGCGTGGAAATCATCGAAGGCCCCGTGCCGCGTCTTGGGGCCAGAGGCACAATGGTCTCCGTCTATTTCCATGATCCGGATGGCAATCTGGTGGAAGTTGCCAATCTGCTGGATGATACACAGCCGGTATAAACCGCGCCTTACGCCGCCGCAGGACTCAGCCGCCCATCCCGCACCAGATAGATCAGGGGAATGCTGACCACTGTCACGGCCATTTTGAAGGCGATCTGCCCCAGCGCGATGCTCACCAGCCCGGCGGCAGGCATCGTCCCGGCAAAGGCCAGCGTCACAAAAACCGCGCTGTCCACAGGCAGGCTGATCCCGTTCGATCCCAGCACGCGCAGCCATTGATGCCGCCCCGGAATTCGCCGGGCAAGCACATGATAGACCTCGGTATCCAGCAGTTCACTGATGACCTCGGCGATGATTGAGGCCGCAGTGATGCGCGGCACAAAGCCGAGCACGGCAGCAAAGGAATCCTGCCCACCCCAGAACGGCGCAGGAGGCAGCCCGATGGCCAGCCAGAAGTAGAGCGCCATCACGATGTTGGCCGCCGCCGCCGTGATGATGGCCGCACGCGCCCACTCCCTACCCAATCGCTTATGCAGCGCATCGCGCCAGGTAAAGGTCAGCGCGAAAATGAACGTCCCGGCAGGCAGCGTGATGCCCGCGATATCCACGATCTTGGTGGCCGTTACATCTGCAATCAACTGGAACGTGATGTACAGCCCGACCAGCATCACGATCGGGTAGATATCCCTTGACTTCATCATGCGCTTTCTTCCGCCTTTGTTCTGCTGGCAACCGCCCTGATGGTGATCCCGCCGCGTGCCTTCTGGATGGTCTCCACAGTGATGCGCTGTGGAGCCAGCGCCTCGAACACGTCGTCACGGATGCGGGCGGCCAGCGCCTCGCCGAAGACTCCTTCATTGCGGAAAGACTGGAAATAGAGCTTGAGGCTCTTTGACTCCAGGCAAAGCTGATCCGGCACGTACTCAATGGTAACGGTGTACAGGTCTGGCTGCCCTGTGACCGGGCAAACTGCCGTGACCTCATCGCTGGTCATGGTGACCAGTTCCACATCGGGGGCAGGAAATGTATCGAAGCCCTCGAATGTCTTAACATCTTTTCCCAGCGCCCGAAATGACATCAATCCCTTCCTTGCGCTCTTCCGTCAGTATTATGAACACCGCCATTGTAGGGTATCCGGGGCACTTTTCAAGCCCTTTTTCACGCCGTGCCGCGAATCGGGTATACTGTCGGGCGTCATTCACGCACGAGGGGGAGCGCCATGCACATCCTGATCACCGGGGCCGCCGGACGGCTGGGCGGGAAACTGGCCGCGCTGCTGGCCGAATCACACAACGTGACCGGCATTGATCTACCCGACCTCGATCTGACCGATCCGGCTGCCGTCGGGCATCTGGCCGACCTGCGGCCCGATCTGGTCATCCACTGCGCCGCCTGGACGGACGTGGACGGCTGCGCCCGTGACCCCGACCGCGCCCTGACGATCAATGCCTTCGCCACAAAACACGTCGCGCTGGCCTGCCAGCGTCTGGGTGCACCACTGGTGCACATCAGCACCAATGAGGTCTTTGCCGGCGATCAAACCCGCCCTTATCTGGAATATGACCGCCCCAACCCGATCAACCCATACGGCTACAGCAAGTGGGTCGCGGAGCAGATCGTCATGGAGCTGCTGCCGCAGCACTACATCGTGCGCCTGTCATGGCTGCTGGCGCACGGTGGGACGAATTTTGTACAGAAAATTCTGGCACGCGCCGCCGAAGCTCAGCCGCTGCGCGTGGTGATTGATGAGATCGCCGCGCCGACGTACAACGACGATCTGGTGGTGGCCATCGCCGCCCTGATCGAAACCGGGCAGTACGGCATCTATCATCTGGTCAATGAGGGCTATACGTCACGCTGGGGACTGGCCCGTTTTGTGCTGGATCATGCCGGATACGCCGACGTGCCCATCGAAAAGATCGTGCTGGCGGAGTTTCCACGCCCTTCAACGCCGCCGAAACGGGCTATCCTGCGGAACACGGCGGCGGCACATCTGGGAATCACGCTGCGCCCCTGGCAGGAGGCCGTGCTGGATTTCTTACAAAAAGAAGGGTTGGCTATGTAGGCGGGGTGTGTGCTTCCAGAAAAGCGCCAACCTCCCGCCGGAAGCCTTCCCAATCTTCATCATGGACCGCATGGCCGCAGTCAAACAGGGCCAGCCGGCCATCAGCCACACGCGCCAGGTAGCGCTCCGCGTATGCCGCCGGATTCAGTCCGTCCTGACGGCCCAGCATCATCAGCAGCGGGGCCGTGATCTGATCGGCAGTGCTCAGGCTGACATCGCCGCCAGAGTCGATCACGTGCAGCACCGCCCCCACCCACTGACGGGCGAAGGCCTCGCCATCCGGGATGCCGTGCAGACTCATCAGCGTCGGGCCTGGCATAATCCGCCGGATATGCGCCGGTGCGGTGATCACTTCCCGCAGTGCCGGGCCGAAATAGCCCACCGCCCCCCAGACCGCCACCGAGAAAAAACGCGCGGGCTGCGTCCCGGCAGCGATCAGCGCCACCTCGCCGCCGTCGGAATAGCCCAACAGATGCGCCTGTTCGATGCCCAGTGCATCCATGAAAGCCAGCACGTCGGCGGCGTCACGCTGATAGAAGTCGGGCGGAAAGTCGCGGGGCTTGGGCCGCGATTCGCCGTAGCCGCGCAGCGAGGGGCCGTACACGTGGTAGTCAGCAGCCAGCCAATCCATCACGCGGCCCAGATGCCGCCGGGCCGTGCCGAGCATGCCATGCAGCGCAATGAGCGGCGGGCCGCTGCCAGCCTCTATGTATTCCAGCCGCGCCCCGGTGGCGATATCTACGTATGGCATCGGCGTTGTTTTCCTCCCCAAACTCAGGCGCAGCCTTATGTCCCACCCGCGCCCTGCCTGGCCAGACGCCGCCGCAGCAGCCCCACGCCCATCATGAGGCCCATCGGCAGCGCCCCGATGGCCGTGGCCAGCAGCACGCCCAGCTCATCCCAGAAGGTGCTGGTTTGCGCGGGGTGACCGGTCAGGCGGCTGAAGAAGGCATCAAACGTATTGCCCAGCAAATTACCAAATGTGATCATGCGGATGTAGGCCATGATATCTCTGGCCGTTTCCGGGCCATAGTAATCCACCAGCCGCTGCCAGGCTGCCGGATCGGGGTTATCTTCACTTTCGGCGTAGTGCTGGGCAAAGGTCAGGGCAACCGCTTCTTCCTCCGGAAAAGTGCCGATGTCCTGCGCCAGCAGTCTTTGCAATTCCTCTTCCGAAATACCCGCCGCCAGCGCAGCGCGAGTGTGACCGTAGTTACAGTAGCGGCAGCCGTTGACCTGCGTCACGGCCAGCATGATCTTCTCCGCAAACGCCCTGCTCACACGTCCGCCGCGCACCGCCTGCCTGAAATCGTCCATGTGCGCGAAGATATCCCGCAGCGAGGCAACGAATCGGCTGAATGTGAATGTGCGCCTCTCAAACGTCCTCGATGGCATTTTGCTTCTTTTCCTCCCAGAAAGATCAGGCTCTAACCCTGTCTACATATGATCATACGCCCGATTCGTGAAAATCGTTTCATGCAACCAGCCCTGGGCCGCCGCAAAAACAAACCCCGCCGGAACAGCGGGGGGGCGTTTTCACAGCAGAATCAGCCTGGAGGCAGCGGTCATGCCGGGGCATGATCAGAACAGCATCCGCCATTCCATGATGGGCCGGAAGCTCTTACGGTGGGCAAAACACGGGCCATGCGCAGCAAGAGACGATCGGTGCTCTTTCGTACCATAGCCCTTGTGCCGCGCAAAGCCATATTCCGGGTACTGCTCATCCAGCCCGACCATGTAGGCATCGCGCGTGACCTTTGCCAGGATGCTGGCGGCGGCGATGCTCAGCGACTTCAGATCGCCTTTGGTGATCTTGAGCTGCTTCTCAAGCGGCATGACGTTTTCCGGCAGTTCCAGGGCATCAATGAGCAGGTAATCCGGGACAAGCTCCAGCTTACGCAGGGCACGCTCCATAGCGATGCGGGTGGCGGCGATAATGCCATGCTTATCCACTTCGTCGCTGTTCGTGCGCCCCACCGCCCAGTCGAGCGCCACCGATTTGATCAGTGGGGCAAGTTCCTCACGGCGGGCGGCACTCAATCGTTTGGAATCGGTCACCCCGGCCAACACCTCCGCCAGATCATCGCGATCCAGCGGCAAAATCACCGCAGCAGCAGCCACCGGCCCCGCCCATGCGCCACGGCCAGCTTCGTCCAGGCCGGCAATCAGGCGAAAGCCCTGCGCACGCGCCTTCTGTTCATATTCCAGACTCGCAGTGATCACCGTACGCGCTACCATACGCACCTGATCCTCAAACACATGCCCATTGCTACATTTGTAGTCTACCACTGAATACCGGATGAGGAAACACTGGCAAGATAGAGCACATGTCCGGGCAATTTCACCCGCAATGTGGGGTGCCCGGCAGGGCAGCGCATGGGCTTTATGACGTGTGCTTCAGAACCGGTGCTGGTGTATAATGATTATGGTTATATAATGGCAACCGGTTACTAACCTTTTTGTGATAGTGGAGTGAATGTGATGCCCGATCAGCCCAGAGATGACCAGTCCATGGAGCCAACCGCGCCATCACCGGGCGAATCTGGCGGCTGGCATTCCACTGAGCCAGAGAATGTACAGGAGTCAGCTATATCCGAGCAGGCTCCGGGCTGGCACGTCCCTGAAGGCGGGGCCGCCCCCCCGGAGCAGGTGGGCGCTCCCGAGGAAGAAGCGCCCGCGCCTGTGCGGCAGGCCGGATGGCACAGCCCGCAGCAGCCAGAATCCGCCGCTGCTTATGACCG
>JALSTC010000015.1 GCA_026983935.1 Ardenticatenia bacterium | reverse complement strand
TTCGCTTTACTGGTACGCGCTGGGGCGCGAGGCTTTCGTCAACCGGGTGATGGCCCTCCTGCTGGTGATGCAGTTGGGGCTTGGCCTGTGGTTGATACCCCGGCATGGTGCGGTTGGGGCGGCGCTGGCAATGCTGTTCGCGGAAGTTGCGGGGCTGGCGCTGCTCTGGCGGGATACGTCGTTCCTGTTCCACTGGCGGTGGCGATATGGCAGTTGATCGGCGCGATGTTGGGCTGATGCTGGCGCTGTTCGCGGCGGCCCTGCTGCTGCGAGTGCTGTATGTGCTGGGCTATGGCTTCGACGGCCTCTATGGACAGGATGCCTTCGCCTACTACGACTTCGCGGCGGCGGTTGCCTCCGGGCGTACACCGGGGCCGTTCTTCTGGCCGCTGGGATATCCGGTCTTGCTAACCGGCGCATTCGCATTGTTTGGCGTGAGCGCGGCAGCAGCGCAGGCCATCAACCTGGCGCTGGGGGCGCTGCTGGCTCCGCTGGTCTATGTGCTGGCGCGGCAGGCGGGCTGCCGATGGCCCGGTGCGCTGGCTGCAGGGCTGCTGATGGCGATCTGCGGGCAGGCGGTGCAGTCGAGTCTGGTGGTTATGGCCGATATTCCCGCGCTGGCATGGGCGGTGATCAGCGCGGTGGCGCTGAATGTTTATCTCGACGACAGGCGGCGGCGCTGGCTGGCACTGGCCGCGGTGACGGTGGCACTGGCCGCCGTGACCCGCTGGCTGTATCTGGCGCTGGTGCTGCCCTGGGGCATGGCTGTATTGGTGGCCTGGCGCGGGCGGTTTCGGTGGCAGGACGCCCTGGCGGCGCTGGCGGCGGCGCTGGTGATCCTGCTGCCGCAGATGCTTTACAGCACCACCGGCCCATACCCCACACTGAATCATGCCTGGGTGCGGGGATGGTCGCCGGAGAATATGCTGCGGCGCGATTTTGTCAATGTGGATGGCGTTTTTCATTACGAGCAGGCAAACGCGCTTTTTTACGCCCGGCCTTTCTATGACGCCTATTACCTCGCGCCGGTCTTTGCCGTGTTTATGCTGCCCGGCCTGTGGACGCTGTGGCGGCGGGATGTGGCACGTGCGCTGATGACTGCGGGCTGGGCGCTGGTTCCCTACGGTTTCCTGGTCGGAATCCCGTACCAGAATATTCGCTTTCCGCTGATCGTTTTTCCCGCGATTGCCGTGCTGGCGGGGCTGGGTATTGAGGCTGTAGAGGGCTGGCAGGTCATACGCGGGCGGCAGGCCGCCGTGTGGGGCATCCTGGGAATGGTCGTTCTGTTTGGGCTTGGACAGACGGTCAGCGCCGGGCAGGAAGTGATTGGTACTTTTCTTGGTCGGCAGCAGGCAGATCGGGCGGCGGCGGCCTGGGTGACGGCCTACGTCCCCCCGGAGGCGAACCTGTACACCTTTGGCCTGACGCTCACTTTGCAGCATTACACCGATCTGGAGGTTTACGAACTGTTTTATGAGACGCCGGATACATTGACCGACCGCTGGGTGGCAGGCCAGCCGGATTACCTGCTGATCAATGTCTGGCAGATCGAGAATCAGTGGGATGGGCGTGCGCCGCAGATCGCATTCCACTGGCTGCGGGATGTGCGCGGTTTGACCGAACTGGGGCGCTACGGCAACTACACATTGTTCAGGGTGGGCGGATGAACATTGGTTTGATTCTGCCCGGCTTCAGTGCGGATGAAGCCGACCAGGCCATCCCGGTGCAGTTGGCTCTGGTGCGGGAACTGGCGCGGCAGGATGACGTACGGGTGCTGGCCCTGCGCTATCCTCATCGGCGTGATGTGTATCCGATTCACGGGGCGGTGGTGCATTCGCTCGGTGCCGGGCATTGGGTGCGCGGCTGGCGGCGGCTGGCGCTGTGGTGGGATGCGCTGCACATGCTGCGCCGTCTGCATCGGGAGCGGCCTTTTGATGTACTTCATGCCATGTGGGCCGATGAGTGCGGCCTGATCGCGGCGTGGGCAGGGCGTTGGCTGGGGATTCCGGTAGTTGTTTCCGTTGCCGGGGGAGAACTGGTCGGTTTTGATGATATCGGCTACGGATTGCAGCGGAGCGCCTTCAGCCGTTGGGTGGTCGGGCAGGCGCTCGGCGGCGCGGCGCGGGTGATCGCGCCCTGCACCTATACCCGTGACCTGATCACGACGGCGAGATATGCGATTCTGCCGGAGAAAATTCGCATCATCGCGTTGGGTGTGAGCACAGATGTGTTTTTCCCTACAGATGATCCGCGTGAGCCGGGACGGCTGCTGCACGTGGCGTCGCTGGTCGGGGTGAAGGATCAGACTGTCCTGCTGAGGGCGCTGGCCCGTCTCGGAGGTGATGTCACGCTTGATATTGTGGGCGGTGGCCCGGAGCGCGAGCGGTTGGAGACACTGGCTGATTCGCTGGGAATTGGTGAGCGTGTGCAGTTTCTCGGCAAAGTCGAGCATCTTGCACTGCCGACATACTACCGCCGGGCCGCGCTGCACGTGCTTTGTTCACGCCATGAAGGGCAGGGCATGGTGACGCTGGAGGCGGCAGCCTGTGGCCTGCCCACGGTGGGAACTGCCGTCGGCCTGCTGGCAGGCGGAGATGTGCCGGGTATTGCCGTGCCCGTTGGCGACGATGCGGCGCTGGACGCGGCGATCCGGGAACTGCTGGCCGATCCGCGGCGTCGGGAGGTGCTCGGTCAGCGGGCGCGGCAGGCCGTTTGTGAGGGTTTTACGATCCGGCATACGGTGGCCCACCTGCATCAGCTTTACGGCGAACTGGCGCACTAACTGCTGTGCAAAAAAAAACGACGCCGGGATCATCTCCCGGCGCTCTGTGCTGACTGAAACAGGCAGGTGCACTGCGGCTAGTTTTCGCCCAGGTATGCTTTGCGCACCATCTCGTTCTCCTGGAGCGCCGCCGCGCTGTCCGAGAGGATGATCACACCCGTTTGCAAGACATATCCCCGGCTGGCAATGGCCAGGGCCATATGCGCGTTCTGCTCCACCAGCAGGATAGTGGTACCCTGTTCATTGTTGAGGTAGTCGATGATGTTGAAAATATCGCGGACGAGCAGCGGGGCCAGACCCATGCTGGGTTCGTCCAGAAGCATGATGCGTGGGCGGCCCATCAGTGCGCGACCGATCGCCAGCATCTGCTGTTCGCCGCCGGAGAGAGTCCCCCCCAATTGTTTTTCACGCTCTTTTAGCCTGGGGAAAGTTTCAAAGACGAATTCCATGTCTCTGGCGATGCCCGCCGGATCGTTGCGCGTATAGGCCCCCATTTCCAGGTTTTCGCGGACGGTCAGCCGTGTGAAGATTTTGCGGCCTTCCGGTGCCTGCCCTACACCCATGGCGACGATTTCATGGGGCCGTTTGTGGGTGATGTCTACGCCGCTTAGCAGGATGGTGCCTTCGGCAGCGGGCGTGATGCCGCAGATCGTGTTCAGGGTCGTGCTTTTGCCTGCGCCGTTGCCGCCGATCAGGGTGACGATCTCACCCTCATTCACCTCAAGGGAAATCCCTTTAAGCGCGTGGATTTTGCCGTAATAGGTATGGATGTTCTTGACTTCCAGGAGCGCCATCGTGTTTTATCCAGAAGTGCTCAGTTCGGATCAATGTAATGGTCAAACGTCAGCCCACGGAGTCTCGCTGACGATGTTTTCTTCTTCCTCTACTGAAGTACCGAGGTAAGCCTCGATCACATGCGGGTCACGCTGCACCTCGGCTGGCGTGCCTTCGCTGATCTTGCGTCCATAGTCCAGCACGCTCACCTGATCGGAAATATTCATGACCACTTTCATGTCGTGCTCGATGAGGAAGATGGTCAGGCCGCGCTCATCTCGCAGTCGGCGGATGAAGTTCATCAGGTCTTCCGTTTCCTGTGGATTCATCCCGGCTGTAGGCTCATCCAGCAGGAGCAGTTTGGGCTGGCTGGCGAGTGCACGCCCGATTTCCAGCCGCCGCTGCAGCCCATAAGGCAGGTTGCTTGCCAGCGCATCCCCCATCCCGGCCAGACCGATGAATTCCAGCATGCGGATCGCTTCTGCCAGCGCGTGCCGTTCTTCGTGACGTGTGGCCGGGGTTTGCAGCACCGCGCCGATTGGCGTGGACCGCAGCCGGGGATGCATCCCCACCAGCAGGTTTTCCAGCACGGTCATTGCCCCGAAGAGGCGGATGTTCTGGTAGGTGCGGGAGATGCCACGATGGACGATCTGATCGGTGCGCAGCCCGGTGATGTTCTCGCCATCAAAGAAGATATCTCCCTCTTCCGGCGTGTAGAAACCGGTCACGCAGTTGAAGAATGTGGTCTTGCCCGCGCCGTTAGGCCCGATCAGGCTGGCGATCGTCTCGCGCTTGATCTGCAGGTCAACTTTATTGACGGCTGTCAGCCCGCCGAAGCGCTTGGTCACACTTCTGGCGTCAAGCACCAGTTCATTCGCGCTCATGCTATGCTTCCTTCCTCAGCGAAGGCCTTTTCCGCTTCTTCCTCCAGGCGCGGTGGGGCCGGGGGCAGCAGCCCCTCCGGGCGCAGCAGCATCATCAGCACCAGCAAGGCCCCGAACATCAGCAGACGGTATTCCTCGAATTCGCGCAGCGCTTCTGGAAGCCCAAAAATCACCAGTGCGCCCACGATGACGCCGGGGATACTGCCCATGCCGCCGATGATGATCAGACTGAGCACGTTGATCGAAACCAGCAGGGTGAAGCTGTTCGGGAAGATGGATTTCAGGTAGGAGCCGAAGATCGCCCCACCAACACCGGAGAATGCCGCGCCGATAGAGAAGGCCAGCAGTTTGGTCTGCACCAGGTTAATGCCCATTGCCTGTGCCACATCTTCATCTTCCTTCATGGCTCGCCAGGCCCGCCCCAGCCGGGAGTGTGCCAGACGGTAGGAGATGAAGGCTGTGACCAGAATCCCGGCCAGGATCAGATAGTAAATCTCGTTTGGCCTGGAAAGAGAGATCGGCTGTGAGAAAGCGTCGCCAAGCTGAGCGAGCAGCGGAATGCCTGAACTGCTGAGCCTGGGCGCAATGCCCGTCAGGTCAATAGTTGGTGAGGGGATATTGATGATTCCCTGCGCCCCGCCGAGGTAGGGCTTGAACAGGTCTGAGAGGGCGACCAGTCGGATAATTTCCCCAAAGCCGAGTGTGACGATGGCCAGATAATCGCCGCGGAGACGCAGCACGGGAATACCCAGCAGCACACCAGCCAGGCCGCTGATCAGCACCGCCGCTGGCCAGGCCACCCAGAAAGTCGCGATGCCTGTGCAGACGGCTGCGATATTGGCCGGGTCAATGTCTGCTGGCGAAATACCGCCGCAGGTGATCACATTGGGCGTGGTCAAAACGCCGGTGGTGTAAGCACCGATGGCGAAAAATGCCACATAACCCAGGTCCAACAGGCCCGCATAACCCACGACGATGTTCAACCCCAGGCCCATCATGATGAACAGGCCGATCAGGTCTACCACGTTATTGATGTACCCCGTGAGCAGTTGAGGGATGACCAGTGCAAATGCCAGACCGGCCAGCCCGATCAAAAGCTGGCTGGTGCGCTGCTCGCCGATGTTCAGACGCTCAAAGAGAGTATTTGCCTGGGCAGCGGTGCGGCGCATGAGCAGTTGGCCGATGATCGTGATCAGAATGATGACGATGGCCGCTGTCAGAGTCATTTCTCTGGTGCTGTTCAGCACGCCGAGCATCAGCAGCCCCATTAAGACACTGATGCCGAGTTTGTGTATGCTGCCGGATGTGCTGCTCAGCGCTGCACCGATGAT
>JALSTC010000014.1 GCA_026983935.1 Ardenticatenia bacterium | reverse complement strand
CCGGTGCGCTTGTTCCCAATACTGCTTGGCTGTGTCAAAGTTTCCTTCACGGTATGCCAGTGAACCCATGCTGAGCAGCAATCCGGCATGATTGAGAGGATCATCAACCGTGCTGCTGTAGAGTTTCAGACTCTTTTCAAAATACATCCGCGCAGTGCTGAGATCGTTCTGTTTCATTGCCAGGTCTCCCAGACTGCGCAGTACATCGGCAATGCCCTGGTGACGCTCTTTACGTTGATAGATCTCCAACAGGTTTTCATTGAGTGCTTGCGCGTATTCGAAATTACCCAGACCGGCGTCAATGCGTGCCAGCAATGTCATGGCGAGATAGTATTCATCGGAATGGATTTCAGCCAGTTCCAGCGCCCTGGCAGCGTGCTTGCGCGCTTCTTTCGGAGATGCGTTTTCGTCCGCCCAGAGTATAGTGGCCAGTGTATAGTGTGCTGCTGTCTGGGTTGCCCGGTGAAATGTATTCTCTGCTTTTTTGACGCTTTCCCGTGCCAGACGTAGGGCCTTGATAAATTCCCCGCTGCTGGCCGCAGCATTGGCCCGGCGGATTAGATTCGCGACCCTGGCATTGATTGGCGCAGTCATCGCACCCTCCGATGATATGATTATCCATGTAGTCTTCTGCTGAGGACGACCGTCAGATCATCGCCTTCCCGTACAACATAGGTGGAAATGCCAATTGCCTCCAGCCGGGCCTGAGTCGCCCTGGAATCTTCAGTGCCGCCAAAGCTGGCAGGATCGATAATCACGGCAACGATTCGGATGCCTCGACGATTGAGAATATGGGCCTCTTCGATCCATCGTTGCGTCTGGTCTGCTGTGACAACGATCAGCGTTGTACCCCTTCCCAGGTACTCGGTGTCCATGTTTAACATGTGCTCAAGATCAAAATCCCCTGTACTGTTGGCGACGGCAAGTATGTTCAATATCTGGGACAGTTGACGCTGACTGCGATCTGCCTGGAGTACTTCTCTATGCGGCGCATACGTCACCAGACCGAGATTGCGCCCCTTGTCCAGGAAGAATTTTGCCAGTGATGAAGTGATGACGATGCCGTATTCTTCCGTAGATGGCGGTATTCTGAAGGTGGCGGCTTCGCCGTTGGTTCTCTCAATTTCATAATGGCGGGCATTGGGGCGTTCAACCAGTGTATGCGCGGAAAGATCAAGGAATATCCATACGTCAGCCAGAGGATCGAGTTCGAACTCTTTGACAAGTAGACGGTTTTTCCGTGCAGTACTGCGCCAGTGTATGCGGTTGAAGCTGTCGCCGGGTGCATATTCTCTGACCCCGGCAGCATTTGTTGTGACAAAGTGTGCCCGCCGCCGTTGGGCATCTCCGCCAGGGAGAAGCCCGCTGGGGGTGGCAAAATCATAAATAGGCACGGTGGCAGGGAGGACAATAATCCGTGACCGGGCCGGGATGTGTCGGGAAGACAGGAACAATCCGAAAGGGTCTCCCGCCGTAATGGTGATTGGCCCCAGTTGAAATTCACCGCGGACAGTACATATTGTGTGCACCTGCCATTGGAAGCGCGTTCGGGGGAGCAGGGGGGGCACAATCTGGCTGGCAAGGTGTCCGGGAAGAGAAGAATGGTCACGAACTTCCAGCCAGAGCTTGGGCAGAATCCCTATATTATAAATCGCAAAGCGTTCTGTGAAGGTTTTTCCAACTTGAGCCCGACGTGCTCGCGTGGTTCGCTGCAGTCGTACCCAGGATACACTGAGCCGGGTCCACACGAACGAGAATATCAGCAGCCCACCCAGCAGGTAGGCGATATTGAAAAGCAGTGCCCGGCCACTGGCCAGTCCCAGAAGCAGCGACAGAATGAGCAGACTATAGATGATATTGCGTCTGTTGTTCATATTCTGGAGCATCAATGTGCGGCGCCGATTGTTGCCCCCGGGACAGGAACGGCTGCCAGAATATCGCGTACAATGGTTTGCGCCGAAACGTCTTTGATACGGGCGGATGGCCCAACGATGATTCGGTGGGCAAGTGTGGATACGGCGAGAGACTTGACATCGTCAGGAAGCACGTAGTCACGCCCGACACTGGCGGCAAGTGCCTGGGCTGTTCGCTGCAGGGCCAGCGAGCCGCGTGGGCTGGCACCCAGGTATACATCAGGGTGCCTGCGTGTTGCCGTGACAAGCTCGACGATGTAGCGCTTGATTTCCGGGGTCATGTAAACTTCCCGCACGGCCTGCTGTGCGGCCAGGAGTTCCTGGACACTCACGACCTGCTGAATCTGGGTTACGGGGTGAGCATACTGCTGCGATTCCAGCATGGCGATTTCTTCCTGCGGATTGGGATAGCCCAGCTCGATTCGCAGCAAGAAACGGTCAAGCTGTGCTTCTGGCAGCGGGAATGTTCCCTCATATTCGATGGGATTCTGAGTGGCCAGAACAAGAAAAGGCGGCTCCAGTTTATGTGTGATGCCGTCTACTGTGATCTGGCGTTCTTCCATCGCTTCCAGGAGGGCAGCCTGAGTCTTGGGCGTCGCACGGTTGATCTCGTCGGAGAGCACGATCTGAGCCATAATGGGGCCGGGTCGGAATTCGAACTCAAGGGTTTTCTGGTTGTAGACCGAGACGCCGGTGACGTCGGTCGGGAGCATATCTGGTGTGAACTGGATGCGGCTGAAGGTACAACCCACCGATCGCGCCAGTGAGCGTGCCAGCATCGTTTTCCCCACACCAGGCACATCCTCTATCAGGATATGTCCCTCGCAAAGTAGACCCAGTGTGGTCAGTCGAATCTCATTGCGTTTTCCGATGATGACATTGCTAACGTTATTGATAATCCGCTCTGCCACGGTCTGCACGATGTTCATGCAGGTATCTCCTTAAGTCACTACAACAGAATCTCATTCCTGCATCTGTGATTGTGGAGGCTACTGTAGCACAGATTGTTGCATGTTGCGATATATGGGATCGCAATGGTTAGCCTACGAGCAAAAGCGATGGCCCGGAATGCGTTTTGTTGACTTGCCGGGGGCCTTGTGCTATTATGCAGTCGTTCTCAACACTTGATAAAAAATGCTTGTAACTACTCTTCACAATAGTTCATACTGGTTCTCCCTGTGCTGAGTTACTCCCCGGCCTATCCCTGATTCCTGACGAAGGGGTGGTGAGGCGAAAGGAGCGCTGTTTCCATGGCAAAGTCGCGGACCGAGTTAATGGTAGATCGCTTGCGTGATTTGCAGTCAAGTACTCCGGATATTGAGGCTTCTGCCGTTGTCAGCGTGGATGGGCTGATTATGGCGTCTTCCCTGCCACAGGGCATTGAAGAGGATAGAGTATCGGCAATGTCGGCGGCTATGATTTCCCTTGGTGAGCGTATTGCCGGGGAGTTGGGGCGCGGCGAATTGGAACAGGTGTATATCAGGGGAGACAGCGGCTATGTGATCCTTGTGGCTGTAGGGGAAGAAGCTGTCTTGACTTCACTGATTCGAGAAAATGCTCGTCTGGGTTTGATCTTCCTGGACATGAGACGTGCAGCGGACGATCTGGAGAAGCTTGTCTGAGGCTCAAGCGGGCGAGCGGGAATGCGGTAGCTTTTGGTCGTGCGCTGTTTTAGATGTGCAGATACAACAGGCGGGGAGGGTTCCGGAAACCGGTTCTCCCCGCCTCTTCAATTGATTCTGAACTGCAAGGGTGATATGGGCGGATGTCTATGACGACACGGTATATTTTTTGCACGGGTGGCGTTGTCAGTTCGGTGGGCAAGGGGGTGACTGCGGCTGCCATCGGTCGCATTTTGAAGGCGCGTGGGTTGAAGGTTGCCATTCAAAAGCTTGATCCTTATTTGAACGTCGATCCCGGAACAATGAGCCCGTATCAACACGGAGAAGTCTTTGTAACTGTGGATGGCGCGGAGACCGATCTGGACCTGGGGCACTACGAACGTTTTATTGATGAAAATCTCAGCCGCCACTCAAATGTGACGGCGGGCCAGGTCTATGCTGAAGTCATCAACAAGGAGCGTCGTGGCGATTATCTCGGCGGTACAATCCAGGTGATCCCTCACATTACCAATGAGATCAAGCGGCGCATTGTCCGTGTAGGCATGGAGAATCAAGCAGATATCGTCATTGTAGAAGTTGGGGGAACGGTAGGGGATATTGAAGGACAGCCGTTTCTGGAGGCACTGCGTCAAATGCGCACGGACGTTGGGCGAGATAATGTTGTGTATGTCCACGTGACGTTTCTCCCTTACATTGGCGCAACAGGTGAACTGAAGACAAAGCCCACACAGCACAGCGTGCGCGAACTGCGCAGCATCGGTATTCAGCCAGACGTGATTATTGCCCGGACTGATTACCCGGTCAGCAAAGAAATTGTTGACAAAATTGCCCTATTCTGTGATGTCGAGCCTGAAGCTGTTATTCCCCTTGAAACAGTGTCCTTGCTTTACGAAGTGCCGTTATTCTTGGAGGATACGGGGCTGGGCAACTATATTATGCAGCGTTTTGGGCTGGGTGTTAAGGCGGCGGACCTCAACAGTTGGCGGCAGTTGGTGGCGCGGATGAAACGCTTGGAGTCGCCAGTCCGTATTGCTGTGGTGGGCAAGTATGTAGAACTGCATGATGCATATATCAGCGTCAAGGAAGCTCTGGTGCATGCAGCAACGGCACATGAGCGGCTGCTGCATGTAGAGTGGGTGTCATCCGGAGACCTGGAAAAAGGCAGAGGGTTTGACGTTCTGGAAACCGTGGACGGAATCGTAGTTCCGGGTGGATTCGGCGAGCGCGGTATTGAGGGTAAGATCATGGCCGCCCGTTGGGCGCGTGAAAGAAAAGTACCTTATCTGGGGCTTTGCCTTGGCATGCAGGTGATGTGCATCGAATTCGCGCGTAATGTAATCGGTCTGGAAGATGCGAACAGCACGGAATTTGAAAGTACCACGCCCCATCCTGTCATTGATTTGATGCTGGAGCAGCGTGCTATTGAGGGGTTGGGTGGCACGATGCGGCTTGGTGTTTATCCCTGCAAACTGAAGCCCGGGACAGTTGCTCAGGCCGCTTATGGGTGTGACGTTGTGGATGAGCGCCACCGACACCGCTTTGAATTCAATAATGAATATCGTGCCGCTTTTGAAGAAGCCGGTATGTGTTTCAGCGGCTTGAGTCCGGACAATCTGCTGGTCGAAATCGCCGAACTGAAGGGGCATCCTTTCATGGTAGGCAGCCAATTCCACCCCGAATTTGGCAGTCGCCCCAACAGGCCCCACCCGCTGTTTGATGGGTTCATCGGTGCGGCTGTTGAGTACGCCGCTTCTCGTGTAAAACAAAGGTCTGAAAATAGCTGATGGTGAGTAGTGAGTCGTATGAAATTGACACTGGAAGAATTCTGGGCGGAATTGTTGAGCCGTGAGTCCAGGCGTACCATCGAGGCGTGGCTAACTCTGACAACGGAAGAAGAGCGCTTTGCCGTCTGGACGCATCTTCAGCGTATGTCTGTAGAAGAAGGGTGGACGGAGGGACAGCAAGCGTCCGCCAGGGCTGCACTTAAAATACTGCGGGACCACGGCATTACAATGTAAGCTGTTTGTAGTTTGCTGGTATAGGCAATATCGGCGGCTGATCAAACGCTGCCCGTAGTTAGCCGTTCGTGGTTTTCACGTTGACCACCTTCGGACGCGCATCCTCAGTTTTGGGGATGGTAACTGTCAGGATGCCATTTTTGAAGGTGGCTGCTGCTTCTTCGGCTTTGACGGGAACCGGAATAGCTACCGAGCGGTCAAATGTGCCCGACTTGCGTTCCT
>JALSTC010000013.1 GCA_026983935.1 Ardenticatenia bacterium | reverse complement strand
GCGCATCCTGCGGACAGGCGACCCATTCGAAGTGGACATCGGCCCGTACATCGTGCGGGCGTGGCCGTTCCTCTGCGCCATTGACGCGCCAGACGCGATCCGGCTGCAGGACGAAAATCAGCGCTGCGAATGGGTGCCGCTGCCGGAAGTGTTCCAGCGGGAGACGATCCCCCAGATCGAACAGGACTTCCGCGCGCTGGGGCTGCTGTGAGCGGCAGATAGACGTCCGTGTGAATTTTTCATAAAAAAGCACGTGACGAATGCTCCCTAATATTGAATACCCGGCTCACGGCGAATAGAATTTGGGCAGGCAGCGATCTACAACGCAAGATACAGGGGGCTGTACACATCAGCTCGCCATATGCAGGGTCTGGGGCGTGCTCGCGGCTTCGCACAGGAGCGGCCATACGCCCCATCCGTCGTATAATCCTATTCGTGCGCGGCCAGATACCGCGCTTTGCCCCGGAGATTGTGTGATGTCGTTTCTTACATTGGCACAGGGAGACCCCATCGGCAAAGATTTGCTCAAGAAACTGGTCAATTCACGCTATGGCATCAGCCCGCCGGCGATGGAATCCCTGCGTATCACCTACCGGGGCCGCACGCGGGCCAGATTGTGGCGCGTCCCTCTCTGGGCACGGGTGGACGCAGTAGCGACATACCGCTTTCCACGTGAGATGAAATGGGAGTTCAAAGTTCGCCTGCTGGGCCTGCTCCGTTCCGGCTATACCACCAGCTTCGACGGCACCGCCGTCTATGAGCAGCACGGCTTTAAGGTCAGCACGATCACCGATGAGGTGCTGGTCGAATCGGCGCGGCGGCGTGCCTGGGCGGAGACCGTGTTCTTCATCAGCCCCTTGATCGCCGATCCGCAGGTTCACGTCGAAGGGGAAGGCAACCATACGCTCCGGGTATGGCTGGCCGGGCAGGAAGCAGATGTTGCCATCGTGCGGCTGGATGAGGATAATAGACTGCACGAAGTTGAAGTCGAGCGCGTTGATCCGGCGGACGGGCAGCGCAAGCGCCAGTTCATCCGCCCCGTCGGCGAGCTGGTGAAAGTGGACGGCCTGATCATGCCGCAGACCATCCAGCGCTACTGGGAAGATGAACTCTTCATGGAGCTGTCACCGGTCGCCGTCGACCTGAACCCGGAGCTGGCCCCGGACGTCTTCACGCTCCGTGAGGAGAATCCGCTGGAAGGACTCGACGACACAGAAGAAAACGACAGCACCTGATGTAC
The DNA here is from genome assembly GCA_026983935.1 of Ardenticatenia bacterium. GTDB lineage: Bacteria > Chloroflexota > Anaerolineae > Aggregatilineales > Ch27 > JALSTC01. Next base: position 4,537 of record JALSTC010000013.1, on the reverse strand, counting down.
ATCTCATCCCGCCAATTGACCGCCCTGCTGCTCCTGCCGGTGATCCTGCTGGCGGCCTGCACCACATCCCCTGCCACGCCATCACCGACCGCCCCGCCGCCCTCCCCCATGCCAACCCCAACGGCCACACCCATTGTCCTGCCAACGCCGGAAACACCCGATAACGCCCCCGCGCTGACTCCCACCGATCACAGCCAGGGGCCAGAAGACGCCGCCGTGACCATCATCCACTACGCCGACTTCCAGTGCGAAGCCTGCGCAGAGACGGCCCGCAACCTGGCGATCCTGCTGGAACGCTACCCGGACAGGCTGCGTGTCATCTGGCGTCACTTCCCGGACGTGGGCGCACACGACAAAGCGGCGCTGGCCCTGCTGGCCAGCGAAGCCGCAGGCGCACAGGGGCGATTCTGGGAAATGCACGATCTGCTCTTTGCGGAGCAGGAAAGCTGGCGCGACCTCTCGCCGGATGCTTTCCGCGTGACGCTGGTCGCCTACGCCAGCACACTGGGACTCGACCTGGAGCAGTTCCGGGCCGTGCTGGAACAGGACCCGACGCCGCTGGTGGAGCAGTACCGCATGGAGGCACTGGCGCTCGATCTGGTCGGCATTCCCACGCTGCTGATCAACGGCCAGCCGTACAGCGGGCGCTACGACCTTTACGGGCTGGATGAAGCCGTGCGCTTCTACGCGCTGGAAGCCCGCCACTATGCACACCAGCCCGATCTGGTCATCGATCTGGATCGCTCCTACCGGGCGGTGCTGGTCACGGAGCGCGGGGATGTGCATATTGACCTGTTCGTGGATCGCGCCCCGGTGGCGGTCAATAATTTTGTCTTTCTGGCCCGCGAAGGCTGGTACGACAACAATACCTTTCACCGCGTCCTGCCCGGTCTGTTCGCGCAGACCGGCGATCCGAGCGGCACGGGCCTCGGCGGGCCGGGCTACACCATCGCCGATGAACACGACAACGGCCTGATCTTCGACCGCGAGGGCCTGGTGGCCATGGCCAGCATCCGTGGCGCGCCCAACAGTGCGGGCAGCCAGTTCTTCATCACCTACGGCCCGCTGACCCCGGAATGGGAATGGAACGGACAGTTTACGATCTTCGGCATCGTGACCGATGGCATGGACGCCCTGCGCGCCCTGACGCCCCGTGACCCGCTCGATCCGGTGCGCTATCCCGATCCGCCGCCCGGCGACCGGCTGCTGCGCGTGGAAATTTATGAAGAATGATCCCGCGACTTTCTGCCTTTAAAACACCGGCGGGCATTATCGGCGCGGCCCTGCTCGCGCTCCTCGGCCTGATCGGCTGGCGGGGCAGTACGGTGCTGCTGCGCCGCCGCACACCCGATCCGCCTGACTCGCCCGCCAACTATGGGCTGGACTACGATACGGTCAGCTTCACCAGCCGGGACGGCATCCTGCTGCACGGTTGGTGGATCAGGCCGCCGCAGCCCAAGGGCATGACGCTGGTCATCTGTCACGGGCACAACGGCAGTATGGACGGCGACACGGCCCAGGCGGCGCGGCTGGCAAAGGCCGGATTCCACGTGCTGCTCTTCAACTTCCGGACGCACGGCACCAGCGGCGGGGAGCAGGTCACCTTTGGGGCGCGGGAGCATCTGGATGTGCTGGGGGCGCTGGACTGGCTGGCAGCCACACAGGGCATTCGCCGGGCCGGACTGGTGGGCTTCAGCATGGGGGCGGGCGTGGCGCTGATCGCGGCGGCGCACGACGAACGAGTCGCGGCGGTGGTGGCGGACGGCACGATCTGCCGCCTGCGCGATGCCATCACCGGGCTGGCGCGTGAGCGCGGCCTCCCGGCGTGGGTGGCACGGCCTCCGGCGGCGGCGATTCTACTGGCGGCTTCACTGCGTGCCCGGACATGGCTCCCATGGGCCGATCCGATCCGGTGGGCGGCGGAGGTGCGCTGCCCGGTGCTGTTCATTCACGGTGAAGCCGATCCGTTTGTCACAATGGAGGGGGCGCGGATGCTGGCCCAGGCGGCAGGCACAGCGGCGAAACTGTGGATCGTGCCCGGCGCGGGCCACCGCGATGCGTACCTGCACAGCCCGACAGCCTACTATGAGCGGGTGATCGCCTTCCTGGAGCGGTATCTGGCTGCCGGGCCGCAGTCGGGCGCGGGATAAAAGGTGCGGATCATCAAAGCGTGTTTGATGATCCGCCGGAGAGAGGGGTTGACGCTCGTGCGGGCCTGCACGGGCATCACTCAGATAAACAGTACCTGAGCGCCTTCCGCCATCTCCAGAAATTCCATCGCGCCGAGGACTTTCGCGCCGTCCACAAGGTCTTTCTCGGTGAGCTTCATCATGTCCATGGACATCTTGCAGCCATAGACGCCCGTCCCGGCGTCCATGACCATTTCCAGAAACTCACCTACAGGCGGGAAGTCCAGCTTGTCAATTTCACGGCGCATCATCCATGAGGCCGCCGCCGACATGCCGGGCAGGATACCGATGATGGACGGAATGTGGAACCAGGGGTGCATATTGGGATTGCCGACAGTCGCCACGTTCAGCTTGTCCATCTTGCTTTTGGTGATGATATCCAGCCCCCAGAACGTGAAGAAAAGGTCGGCCTCGATACCGCTCATGCGTGCCGCGTTGGCCAGAATCAGCGGCGGATAGGCCATATCCAGCGAGCCTTTGGAGCAGATAATAGACAGCTTGCGGGGTTTGCTATCGCCATTTTGGGACATGTTTCCATTCCTTTTTGCGCTGAAGCCGGGGGAAGGCGTCTATGCCTCCCCCGGCGCTGATTTGTGCATGACCAACAGATGCGACTAGATGCAGCCGGTGGGTTTGCCCAGCCCCGCGATCTTGGCGGCAACCTTCGCCGGGCCGCCGGGGAAGAGCTTGTAGATTTCTTTGGTGCTGACGTCTGTCGTCTTGGTGATGCGGCGCAGCGTGGGGGGCTGGCCGTTCTTCTCAAACTCCTGGCGGGCGAAGTTGATCACCACCCAGTGCCGGTCGGTCAGTTCGATGCCTTCGCGGGCAGCAATGGCCTCGCCGATTTCCGGCGTCCAGGCGTTCGGGTCCACCATGAACCCGTCATCGTCAAATTCAACATTGTTCAGAATATCCAGAGTGGCTTCCTGTGCCATGAGATTTCTCCTTGTACGCTGCATGCTGTTTCAGTTCAACAGTGCTGTCACTTGCAGTTTCGTCAGTTTTCATTGCCCGGCTTCGGCTGTTCGGCCAGCGTCTTGACCACGCCAAGCAGCCGGACAAGCCCCTTGCGCACTTTGGGATCACCCAGTTCACGGATGAGCTGCCAGGTGGAGATGTCGTCATCGGGGACGACCTCATCCTGGGCCACAGCGTCCACAACGCCGTTCAGCAGGCTCATCACCTCCGGTTGGGTCATGTGGCGGATGGTCATGAGGATGGTCACGATGTTGTCGCCCAGGGCACGCACATCTTCATCCGTGAATTCGCTGACCACCTGCTCCATGACATACCAGGCGCTGCGGGCAAAGCTGAAGTACCCCTCGCGTTCCAGCCGATCCAGCAGCTCGACCATCTGGATGAACATTGGTCGGCTCAGCCTGCCCAGTTCTTCACCCAGCGCCATCGTGGATTCCACCTGATCGAGCATGCCGATGATCAGGTTTGTGTCACGCAGCAGGCGCTTGATCAGGTACAGCAGGTCTTCCAGTTGGAAGTCGTTGCCGATCTCATCCAGTTCTTCCACCGTCAGCCGGAAAAGCTGGTTGAAGATCGGGATGAGGTCCTGCTTGAGTTCCTCGAACGCGGACTGCCGCGCCCGCTGCTCTTCCAGCAGTTCGGTCAGGTAGTCTATCTTCCGCTCAAGGACGACCAGGTCGGGTTCACGTTCGACGACGCTCATGATGCGCTCCTTATGCCCACTTCCCGGCCATGCTCATCTGCGATTCGAAGGGCAGGTCCTGGCCCTTCAGCAGCAGATTCCAGTACATCCAGCGGAAGGTCATCTTGCCCCAGTGATTGGCTGCCGATTCCTTCAGCAGGGAGAACGGCCCGATGCCGGGCAGCGGGTACTTGCCGGGCAGCGGCTCCACGTCATAGTTGAAATCAATGAGGATGCCCTTTTCGAAGCCGGATTCGATGAAGCAGTTGGCGTGGCCGTCGAAGTTCGGCAGCGGGGGCAGCCCCTCGATCTGACGCATAATGTTCTCGACCACCACATCGAGCATGAAATGGGCCACCGACCCGGCCTTCGATGTGGGGACATTGCCCGCATCGCCGATGATCCAGATGTTCTCCCACTGCTGGGACTGCAGCGTGTGCTTGTCCGTGGGGATGAAGTTCAGCTCATCGCCCATGCCGGAGCGAGCGATCACGTCTGACCCCATATTGGTGGGGATGGTGACCAGCAGGTCGTAATTGATCTCGCGGTCATCATATGAGCAGATCACCTGCCGGGTGTTGTCCACTTCGCCGATGTTGAAATCGGCTTCCAGATGGATGCCCTTGCGCTCCAGGATATCGCCAAGAATGGCCGAGGCGCGCGGTTTGGTGAACGCGCCGGGCAGCGG
>JALSTC010000012.1 GCA_026983935.1 Ardenticatenia bacterium | reverse complement strand
GTAGCACGTCCCGCCCAGGTAGTAATCCTCCGGATTCTGGCTTCCGGCCTGGATGGCATGATCGAGTGTGCGGGCGCACAGATTGTACTCGCCATCCCGCCGCTGTAAGGCTCCCAGCAGCGAGAGGCAGCTCACGTTATCCGGGGAAATGGACACGCATCGCTCAAATTCTCCCCGCGCCTGCTCCCATTCACCGAAGTACTGGTACAGCGCCACGCCCAGCTTAAAGTGTGCGGTGGCGCTCTCCGGGTTGCGGTCAATGATCGCCCGCAGCAGATCGATGCCGTCCTGGTAGTCGCCCTGGCGGAAGTACAGGTCGGCCAGATTGAAGGCGATGTACGTTCGTGAGGGGGCAAGCTGCAGGGCGCGGCGGTAGGCTTCGACCGCGCTGTCATAGTCGCCCGTCCATTCCAGCACATAGCCGTAGTTGCGCTGCACGTTGAAGTCGGTCGGGTCCAGTGAGAGCGCGATCTCGGCCTGTTCCAGGGCGCGGTCCGGGCTGCGCATGTCCAGGTAGGCTTCCGCCAGGAAGGCATGCGCCACGGCGCTGTCGGGGTCCAGCTCCAGCGCGTGCAGCAGGCTGGCGACGGCCTCCTCATATTCGCCCAACCAGTCATAGGCCATGCCGCGAATGGCCCAGCCGCGTGGATCGTAGGGATCGGCGTTGATCGCCCGTTCGGCGGCGTCCAGCGCTTCATCCAGCTTGCCGTTGGTGATCAGCAGGTGCGCCAGACGGAAGTAGACTTCCACGTCGTTGGGCATCCCCTCAGCGGCCAGCGCGTAGTTGGCGATGGCTTCCTCGACCGCGCCGCGCTCATAGGCCGCGTTGGCGACGACCAGATAATTGATCGGCGAGTCGGTCGGTGTGGGGGTGGGGGCCTGCATCGTGGCGACCTGATCGGCGGCGGCCTGCATCTGCGTGGCGATGGCCGCTTCGATCGGCTCACGCAGCATATCGCGTATCTGCCAGATGCCCGCGCCGACGACGACCACAACCGCCGTCAGCACGTAGAGCCACCACCAGCGCAGATTGATCAGGCGGCGGCGTTTGCCTTTGGGGGTATAGCGTTTGGGCGTTCGTAAGTACATAACCGTTTACTTCTATGCTCGCTGCTGGCAGGTGTGCCCCCCAGCGGGCGGATGTTCTCCTTACGGGTTTGCGGATGGCCGGGCAGCCGTCTTCTCAGTTCACGGCACTTCTGTGCCCGCTTCTTCCGTCGGCGTCGGTTCCGGTTCCACCTGGCAGAGCCGCAGCCCCTCCCGGATGACTCCCAGCACGCGGTCGGACTGAGTGCGTTCCATCGCCTCCTGCAGGATGGGCACGGCGATATCGCAGCGATCGAGATAGTAGTAGGCCAGCCCGCGCACGTACCAGCAGCGGATGTCATCGGAGCCGAGCGCCACGCAGCGCTCCAGCGCATCAATGGCCCGCTGGTATTGGCTCTGCTGGTAGTAGACCAGCCCGACCTGCCGCCAGGCGTCGGTGTAGTCCGGGTTGATATCCAGCGCCTGCTCGCAGTAGTCCTGCGCGTAGGCGTCCTCCCGCAGGTTGAAATACGTCTCACACAGGCGCAGCAGGGCGCGGGTATTGGTCGGATCCATCGCCAGCACGCGCTCATAGGCTTCGATGGCGGCGGGGACATCTTCCAGCGCCCGGTAGGTCAGCGCCAGCTCAAAATAGAGAAAATCAAGCGTGGGCTGGATTTCGATGGCCCGTTCCAGCGCCTGGGCTGCCTGCTCCCGTGCCCCGACCCAGGTCAGGGCGTAGGCGTAAGCGCGGTAAGCGTCCACGCTGTTCGGGTCCAGCTCGACGGCATGTTCGGCGAGCTGCACGGCCTGCTCCCAGCGCCCGGTATCGGCGTAGGCCCAGGCCAGATAGGCGTTGATCAGCGAAAAATCGGGACTGCGTTCCAGCGCCGCCACGCCGACGGCAATGGCTTCGTCCAGCCGATCAAGCTGATACAGCGCCCCGATCTTGATCGCGGGGCCGCGTGGGTCGTCCGGATTCAGCGCGATCATCTGCTCGGCGACGTCCAGGGCCTCTGTATCCTTATCCAGCAGGAGCAGCAGGTGGCCGTATTCGAACAGGTAGTCGAAGTTCTCCGGCTCCATGCGCAGCGCCTCGGCAAAGTCGCTCTCCGCTTCTTCCATGTTGCCGTTGAGATATGCCACATAACCGAGGCGGGCCATCGTCGGGGCGGAATAGGTCGGCGTCGGCGGCTCACCCAGCAGCGTGGCGACTTCCGCCTCGATGCGATCCATCTGCCAGACGACCAGCGCCATCACGCCCAGCAGCAGGAGCGGCACGATCAGCCATCCCTGTGAGCGGCGGCGCTGGTAGCGCCCGAAGTGCAGGTTGGAGCGGTCGCGGCGGATGTACATGGCTAGAAGATTCCGATGGGCGTCGGTACGGGGGTAGGCGTTGGCGCGGGCGTGGGAATGATGGACATGTCGTAGTTATCATCAGTCACGGCGCAGAGCCGCAGCCCCTCCACCACGATATTGCGGATCTCCTCCGCTGTGGCGCGGGTCAGCGCCTCTTGCAGGATGGGCACGGCCTGGTCGCACTCGGCCAGGTAGTAGAGCGCCAGCCCGCGCAGATACCAGCACTCGATGGCCTCCGATCCCAGCGCGACGCACTGCTCGAAGGCATCTATGGCGCTTTCGTAGTTGCGGCGGGTGAAGTAGATCATGCCCACCTGCCGCCAGGCATCGGCATAAGTCGGGTCGAGGTCGAGCGCCTGCTCGCAGTAAGATTGCGCGTAGTTGTCAATGCGCAGCCCGAAGTACGTTTCGCACATGCGCACCATCGCTTTGGTGTTATCGGGGTCCATCTCCAGCAGGTGCTCATAGATGGCGATCATGGCTGGCTGGTTGTCCAGGCCGTTGTAGGCCCCGGCCAGCTCAAAGTACAGGAATTCCAGATTGGGATGGATGGTGATCGCCGCCTCCAACTGCTGCACGGCCAGGTCATAGCGCCCCGTCCAGGTCAGGCTGAAGGCGTAGGCGCGGCGAGCGTCCACGTTGTTGGGATCAAGCTGCACAGCGCGCGCACCCATCTCCTGCGCCTGCACCCAGCGGCCCAGCGAGTTGTAGGCCCCGGAGAGATAGGCGTAAGTCGGCGCGAAATCCGGGTCCAGCTCCAGCGCCGCCAGACCGATCGGGACGGCTTCTTCGGCGCGGCCCAGCAGGTCGAGCGCGTAGACCTTCAGCGCGTAGCCGCGCGGATCGTCCGGCGCGGCCTGGATGGCCTGATCGGCAATAGTCAACCCCTCCTCGGCTTTATCATTCAACAGCAGCAGCCGCCCGTATTCGAACAGAAAATCCACGTTGTCCGGCTCCATGCGCACGGCCTCGGCGAAGGCCGCCTCTGCCTGTTCCAGGTCGCCCGCCATGTAGGCGTCGTAGCCCGTGCGGGCCATTGTCGGCGCGGAGGGGGTGGGCGTTGGCGGCGCGACGAGAGCCAGCACCTCCGGCTGGACGCGATCAAACTGCCAGACGAGCAGGCCGACGGCCACCATGGAGAGCACCCACAGCAGAATCAGCAGGCGGCTGCCCTGCCGCCGTCGGGCGCTGAAGTGTAGATGAGAGTATTCACGTCTGATCCGGATGCCGCGCTTCATGACAGGCCTCTACCGTTAAAATCACCTTTGATCGTACCACACATTCCTTAGAAAACAGTAAGCCGACGGGCTTTTCAAACGACTGCCCCCCGGCGCTGTCCTGTGCCTGCTTGATTGGCGGGCCAGAGCATAACGCAGGCCGCCCAAATCGGCAAACCGAGTGCTGCCAGCCTTTCCTCAAGAAAACGCGGCAGATTCTGTAACATTGCGTCCGTTCTGGCGGTTTAACGATCACAGTTACAGGTATCCGGGGGCAGGACACGATGAATACAAATGACGTGCGATGCGAGCATTGTAAACGGTTGAATCCTCGGGGTACGATCCTCTGTATGTACTGCGGTGAGCCTGTCCGTGCAGACACCCTGCCGCTGCCAGGTAAAACGCTTCCGCTCCCCGAAGGCGTCGAGGCAGAGAATACGCCTGCCTGGGGAGATGCCTGCTTTGAGGAAGGCCATGCGCTGGGCCTGTATGTGGTTCACGCGGCGCGGACGGTGATCATTCCTCATGTGGAAGAAAAAGGTCTTGTCCTAGGACGCCGTGATCCCCGGAATGGGGCAATGCCAGATGTGGACCTGACGCTGTTCAAGGCAATGGCCCTGGGCGTCTCCCGCCTGCATGCCCGGATTGATATTCACAAGAATCTGCTGCGGATCACCGATCTGGGCAGCCTGAATGGCACATCCCTCAACGGCTTTCTGCTGACGCCGCACCAACCCCGCATTCTGCGCGACGCGGACGAAATCCTTCTGGGCAGCCTGATGTTGCAGGTATCGTTCCTCAAGAACGCAGACGACAGAGCTTTGCTCGATCTGACTTCCCGGATGGATGCATAAAACCAACAGCCCGCCGCTCCGGTGGGCGTTTTTTTCTGGTCGTCAGGCTCACGATCCTGCGGCCAGCTCCGGCTGATAGGCAAAGTGAATATGCCCCAGTTCCGGCGGCGGAGGAGGCATGGGCTGTGTCCAGTACACCGGGCGGATGAAGGCCGCCCGCTCCTGCGCCAGGGCCAGCGCGTGCCGCCACTCCTGCTCCACGTACTTTGACGCGGCGGCGTTCTCCGACCAGAACAACTGAAAGATATCCGCTTCCTCGATCATGTGCATCAGTTCTTCGTTCCAATGCTGGCCGCTGCGCAGCGTGGTGACGTCGCGCAGATATTCCAGGCCCAGCGCTTTGTAGGCCGCTTCCACCCGTTCTACAATGGGGGTGTCCCTGTGGCTGTAGCTGCAGAAGATGGCCTGGTAGGGGTCGGCGGTTTCGCTGGCCGTTTCGGTCTCGGTGACGCTTTCGCTGACGGTGATGACCATCGGCACGTCGGCCACGATCACGCCCTCGACGGTGAAGGTCACAAAGCCCACGTGTGAGGCGTCACGCTGTGCCCCGGTGGCCCGCAGTTTGAAGGCAAAGCGGTGCCAGTCCTCGTAGAAGTAGACGCTGGCACTGGGTGGGTTAAACTGGAAGCCCTCCATGCGCGGCGTGGCGGTGATCAAGGCCCCTTCCGGGATGTCCTGCATGGCGGGCCGGTGGGATTCGAGGTAGTCCTCGCGGGGGCCGATCTGTTGGCGGGCGTCGGCGGCGACGGCATCGGCGGCAAAGGCCTTGAAGATGTAGGCCACCAGCGGCTGCCACGCCTGCGGCGCGACTGTCCGGGGATAGTAGGCGGAAAACTGGATGCCGGGTTCCTCCGGCGATTCTTCTTCCATGTACATATGATCGGTGGGCGCGGCGACGGGCGGCGCTTCCTCTTCCGCCCTGCGTCTGGCCTCCTTTGGGGTCGGGGACTCGGCGGGGACGCCTCTCATGCCCGTCCCGAATTCGTCCACCTGCAGCGCGATATCTGCATCTTCCAGCAGCGGTTCCGCCCCGGCTTCTTCCCACTCCGGAGAGGGCATCGGTGCGGCTGGTGGGGCAGGTGGACGCCGGGGGACGGTTGACGATGTGGGCTGTTCGCGCTTTCTGTCCGCCGCGATCTCGGTAGAGTCGGCGGGGGCTTTTGCTTTTCGACGCTGGAGAATCACGATCAGCGTGCCCAGGATGATCACGGTGGCGATGATGATAATCACTGTTTCAGGGGCCATGGCTACTCCTCCGGCGGAACCAGCGGCTCAAGCTGAGCGATCAGCGTGGGGATGTCCTCGGTCACCGTTCGCCAGACAATGGACAGCCTGACT
>JALSTC010000011.1 GCA_026983935.1 Ardenticatenia bacterium | reverse complement strand
CCATACCCGCCTGCTGGGCGAGCTGTTCCAATTCTTCCTGGTCAGGCCCATGCCCGCTGAGCAGCCATTCCAATAATTGGCGCAGGTCACCTGCTAACTGCTGCATGGCCTGCTGCAGCAGTTGCTGCTGCTGTGGGCTGAGATCGGCCTGCGGATCGAGCAGAGGAGGTGCTCCCAGGCCGAAGTACAGGGGGAAGAGTTCCTCGAAAGTATCAAAGCTGGTGGCATCTTTCACCAGCGTGGCACGCAGTCCCAGTCGGAAGGCTTCCCGATCGATTATGCCGAGATAAGAAACAGCCTGCCAGGCATCCTGGCTTTCGGCCAGCGATACCCGCACACCTGCGGCACGTAAAGCGGCAATAAATCTAGCGAGACGTTCTTCCATGGCCGTTGCCTCCCAGATTCAATGCCCGCCGGGCACGGGCCATATCTGTCTCATACTTCAACAGGACGGTCAGTGTGTTTTCCAGCACCTCTTTGTCCAGCGATTTTGCGTTCAGGGCAAGCAGTGCCCGCGCCCAATCCAGCGTCTCGCTGACGCTGGGGTGCTTCTTCAGGTCAAGCTGGCGGAGGGCGTGTACAGCTTCAACGGCCTGTCGTGCCAGTCTGGGGGCCAGCTCCGGCACTTTGAGGCGCACGATTTGCAGCTCCTCTTCCACGTCGGGGTAGTCAATGTAGATATACAGGCAGCGTCGTTTGAGTGCCTCGCTCAATTCGCGCGTGTTGTTGCTGGTCAGGAAGACTGTCGGCTGCCGACGGGCAACGATTGTCCCCAGCTCAGGAATGCTGACCTGAAAATCACTGAGCACTTCCAGCAGGAAGGCCTCAAACTCAGCATCCGCGCGGTCAATTTCATCAATGAGCAGTACGGTTGGCTTGTCGCTGCTGATAGCCTGCAGCAGCGGTCGAGGGAGCAGAAAGCGCTCTGAGAAGAAGACGTCCTCTTCCGCGCCGAGGCGATCGGCGGCCTCGCGCAGCGACTGCGCCTCAGAAAGCAGGTCGGAGAGCTTGTCACGCAGCAGTTGCGTATAGAGCATCTGCTTGGCGTATTCCCACTCGTACAGGGCTTTGCTTTCATCCAGCCCTTCATAGCACTGCAGGCGGACCAGGTCGTGGGTGGTAGCGGCGGCCCACGCTTTGCTCAATTCGGTCTTGCCGACGCCTGCCGGGCCTTCTGCCAGGACAGGCTTACCCAGTTTTTCCGCCAGAAAGATGACGGTTGCGATCTCTTCCGTTGCGATGTACTGCTGGCCAGCCAATGCCTGGCGCACAGCCTCTACCGTTTCGAACATGGGGAACTCCTCACACAGAAAGCACAATAATCCTGTACTGAACCACGACTTCCAATCTCAGCGTGATTGTAGTGTACTGAAATGGTGGGAAATCTCAAACTTTTGAGGGATGTAAGAAGAACACTCTTACCTGACACTAATCACCTGCGTGCCGGGGGAAAATCATTGCTGGGGCCGCAAGCCGGATGCTGACTTCCTGCCCGACCTCGAAAGCATCTTCCGGGCCAAGCCGGACAACCAGAGACGTGCCATCCGACAGGACGACCCCCAGCCGCTGATCGTGGCCGTAAAACTCGCGCCATGTGATATGCCCATGGGGCTGCTGGCCGTTTGCCGGGTGCAGGCTCAGGGCTTCCGGGCGGATGAGCACATCAACCGGGCCGCGCATAGGCGATGCTGTGGACACTTCTCCCAGCAGACAGGTGACGGTGCCGCCGCTGGCATGCCCGGTCAGCCGGTTGGATTCACCCACGAATTCGGCGACTTCCAGGCTGGCTGGATGGTGATAGATTTGCTGCGGCGGCGCAACCTGCAGGATACGCCCCCCCAGCATGACGGCGACCTGGTCAGCGAAGCTGAGCGCTTCTTCCTGGTCATGCGTGACGAAGATGCACGTTGTGCCGGTGCTTTTCAAAATAGCTTTCACCTCGGCGCGAAGCTGGATGCGCAGTGCGGCATCGAGATTCGAGAAAGGTTCGTCCAGCAGCAGAATCTCTGGGCGGGGGGCCAGGGCGCGTGCCAGTGCCACCCGCTGCTGCTGTCCCCCGGAAAGCTCGTAAGGCATTCGCTTTTCGAGGCCTGTCAGTCCCACCAACGCCAATAACTCAGATGCCCGCGCTTGTTTCTGGCGCGGACTGCCGCGCAGGCCAAAAGCGATGTTCCCGGCAACATCCAGATGTTGGAAGAGCGCGTATTCCTGAAAAACCATGCCGACACGGCGCTGTTCTGCGGGAACCTCGCGCTGTTGATCAGCCACAACCCGTCCGTTGATGATGATGACGCCGCTGTCTGGCTGCTCGAACCCGGCGATCAGGCGCAGGAGTGTGGTTTTGCCACAGCCGCTTGGCCCCAGCAGCGCTGTCAGTTGCCCGGCTTCCACGCCAAACGTAACATCCTCCAGGACGGAAAGCTGCCCGAAGGCTTTGCTCAGGTTGATGCATTCCAGCGCGTAAGGAGTCATTAGGCCGTTCCCGATTTTGTGTGTGCGGCGGCGCTTATATGTTGTGGATATAACCAATCGCGATCAGGATGACCGTGATGACACCAAAGGCGATTTCCTGAAAGCCAAGCACTTTAGGGGCGGCTGGACGACGATAGGGTGACAATCCATAGATGGCCCGCAGCAGCAGGATGATCATCGCGAAAACACTCAGGGCGGGTGCAGTCCCGACGCCGACAAGCAGAACAGCGGCACCAACACTTAGAGCGTGGGCCGCAATGGAGGGTATCAGCGATGGCTGCTGCCCGCGTTCCAGCCGGAGTCTTGCACGGGCATAAAGCACCGCCGGAAGTGAGCGTGCTGCCAGCAGTGTCCCGGCTGCCAATGCTGGGGGCAGGGGCCATCCTCCGGCCATCAGGATGCCAGCACCACCGCCGGACAGCGCCAGTGGCCCGGCCAGTTCGGGAATCCAGTGGCGGCTTTCGCTGCGCCCGTCGAAGGTGATCTGGATGCCCGCAAACAGGATGGCTGCGACCAGAGGCACGAGAAAGGCAGTGCCCGCCAGTGCAGTAGCAGCAAGCCCACCAACCGCAGCAATGCCTGCATAGAGTAGGGCGAATCGCATGGCGAGGATTGTCCTGGCATAACGCTTGCCGCGCCGCCGATCGATCATCATCAGTTTGAACGGGTGGCGCATCAGGAAGCCGCCGAGCATGGCGACGCTCAGAGCAAAGCCCGCGGCGGATGGTGCGGCCAGGAGTCCCAGGAGGATGGCTTCCAGCAGAAAGCCCCACCCGCCGTGCTCGGCGGGGATGGCTACTGCTTTGAGCCGAACGTTGTTGTTTTTCGTGGATATGGCAGCGGTCATTTATGAACCCTTTTTGAGCAGTGTGAGCAGCATAACAGTTGGTGTTTTTGCCACGACGCTGTGGGGCAAATTGGCGGGCATGTAGACCCAGCTTCCCGCCTGTGCGGGGGAGGTGTCTTCCCCAAGCGTCAACCGGATTTCCCCGGTGATGATTTGCAGGATGGCGGGCATGGATGCCGTATGTTCGGAAAGCTCTTCTCCCTGTGCAAATGCAAAGAGAACCACTTTGCAGTGTTGGTCGTTGTGCAATGTACGGCTGTGGATGCCGTCGTCGGGGATATCGGATAGTGCCGCCAGATCGTCTATAAAAGTGTATTCTGCCATGCTCAAACTTTCCTCCCGGTCTCATGCCCCAGAATGAGATATAAGGATAACGCAGATGCACCGATCAACAACAGAGCTGGAGCCCCGACCTGGGTATAAAATCCCTCGTTTTGGGCCGTCCATATTTGAGTTGTCAGCGTGCGGAAGCCGGTCGGGGCGAGAAGGAGGGTCGCGGGTAGTTCTTTCATGGCGTTCAGGAAGACCAGGGCCATGCCGCCCAGAATACCGGGGCGGACGAGCGGCAGGGTGATTTGCAGGGCCGCCTGCCTTGGAGACAGCCCCAGGCTGCGCCCGGCTTCCTCATAGCGCGGATTGGCCTGTGTTAGCGCGCTGCGCGTGGCACCGATGCTCAGCGGCAGGAAGCGCACACTGTAACCAAAGATCAGCACAGGGAGGGTCTGGTAAATGGCTGGCAGATAGTTCGAAGCGAAGAACACCAGCGACAGCGCCACGACCAACCCTGGCAGGCTGTTCCCCAGATAGGCCAGATTGACAAGCCCATGAGCAGCATGAGTCCGCACGGCCAGCAGAGCCAGCGGGATGGCGATGATTCCGACTGTCAGCGCAGCGAGGCCGCTCACGCCGACGGTGTTCAGGACAGGTCTGGTCAGTGAAGCGGTCAGGGGATTCAGCCCGGCCTGCATCCCCTGAATCAGCCAGACAGCCAGCACACCAACCGGAACAAGCACCCCGATGGTGATTAGCAGTCCACAGAACAGCAGCGCCGGGACACGCCATAATCCCAGGGCTACAGGGCGGGCCTGCCGGGCAGTGCTGCTCCCGCCAGCCCGGTAATTGCGTTTGCCTGCGGTGATCCGGCGCTCCAGGATAAGCAGTCCCATGGCCAGCACCACCAGCGCGAGTGACAGGACGGCGGCGCGGGAGCGGTCGAATGAGCTGGTATATTGCAAGAAGATGACCCGGGTGAATGCGTTATACCGCATCAGCGCGACTGCTCCGAAGTCGCTCAGCGTGTACAAGGTGGTGAGCAGGATGCCGGTTGTCAGGGCAGGGCGCAGTTGAGGCAGCGTGACTCGCCAGAAAGCCGCCCACCGTCCAGCGCCGAGGCTGCGAGCTGTCTCTTCCAGTGCCGGGTCCATATTCAACAGCGCGGCTCTTACAGGCAGTGCGACGTGGGGATAGGTGACCAGTGTGATCACCAGCCACGCGCCGAAGAATCCGTAAATGGAGGGTATCGCTGTGATGCCGATCGGTTCGAGTACCTGCTGGAGCAGCCCGCGCGGCCCCAGTGCTGCGATATAGACTGTCGCGCCAATGAATGAAGGGATTACCAGCGGGAGCAACCCGCCTATCAGCCAGACTCGCCGGTAGGGCAGGTCGGTGCGTGTGGTCAGCCAGGCGAAGAGGACACCAAGGATGGTGGAAGACAGCATCACGGCGCCGGCTAGCTGCAGGCTGTTGCCGATCACGCCCAACGTCCGGGCATCAAGCAGATAGCGCAGTCCATCGCTTCCTGCATCCCACGCCCGTATGATCAGGTAGCCCAACGGCAGAAGCATCAGCGCGACAGTGACGAAGGCGATCAGATGCAGGAGGTGCAGCGAGCGCCGCGGCTTTGTTCTGCCTGTGTGATGCGTGACTCCAACGCGGCTGCGGGTGACAGAAGGGCGGACGGACTGGCTGATTTGCATGGAATCGTGACCTTATGAATGGGCAGAACAGCGCTCAGGGCAGGGCATTGGCGTCCATCAGCAGTTCGAGCGTGCTCTGCAGATCGCTCAAGTCGCTGAGATCAATCTCCGGCGTTTCGATTTGATTCAACGGCAGCAGTCGGGGATCGGTGTCAACGCCGGGGACGAGCGGATACTCGTATGTCGTGTCCGCAAAGTAGCGCTGAGCATTGCCTCCCAGGAGGTAAAGGATCAGACGCTGGGCGAGACCGGGGTGCTCTGTGGTGTTGACGATTCCCGCACCGGCAATATTGACCAGCGCGCCTGGGTCTCCTGCTGGGAAGTAGTGCAGGGCGACGGGCAGGTCGGGGTTTTGATCCAGATAAGGATACAGATAGTAGTGGTTGACCAGCCCTACGGCTACTTCCCCGTCAATAACGGCCTGCACGATGGCGCGGTTATTCTCGTAGGCCTGGGTCTCGTTGGCGACCATGTTGGTCAGCCAGTCATATGTGGCTGCATCGCCCAGCAGGACGCGCATGGCCGTGACATTGGCC
>JALSTC010000010.1 GCA_026983935.1 Ardenticatenia bacterium | reverse complement strand
GAACCCAATCGCCGATGGATACGCGGCCCTGTAAAGCAAATGCTATCCCGACATCAACACCGCGCAGCCGTAATTGTTCGGCAATTGCGATTGGCAGTTGCTCATCCAGATAGAAGCGAATCTCACTCATTGATGAGCTTTCCAAGCAACACTTCGGCTTCTTCGCGGTTTGCGCGAATTTCTGCGTCAATTTCTGCCTTGTGATCGTAATAATAGGCCAATGCCGCGTGCACCTGTCCCAGTGTCAGATTCAGTTGTGCAGCCAATTCATCAGGAGTCATACCCTGATAATTCGTATAGGCGGCAATGTCCGATACCATGATACCCGTCCCGGCGATGACGGGTCGCCCGCCGCGCACGTTCGGGTCGGAGACGATCGTTTCGATTGCCAGCACTTCGGCCATTTTGAGTCTTCCTTGCTATGTCCCGGTTGTGCCTTCATGTTTATTATAAACGGTTTCCGGCATGAGCTGTGCGGCGGCCTGCCGCTGCTGTTTCTCGAACCACACGCCGATCACGCCCAGGATGGCCGTCAAGCCCATCATGGCCGCCAGCACCATCGAGGTATCGGCCATGCCCGCCGCAATGGCTGCTGGAGGGGCTTCGCTGGCGTCGGTGATGGCCCCGGCCAGCTCCGGCGGCACATGAGCCAGAGTCTGGGTGGCCCACAGCGCCCCGATGGCCGCAATGCCGATCAACTGCCCCATATTGCGCGTCAGCGCCAGGAAGCCGGAAGCCAGCCCCAGCCGCTCCTTCGGCACGCTGCCCATCACCGCGCTGTTGTTCGGGGCCTGAAACAGCCCCACACCCAGCCCCGTCGGCGCGATCAGCAGGGCGAAGGCCAGCGGTGAAATATCCAGGCTCAGCAGTTCTCCGATCAGCCAGTAGCCGATCGCGCTCACGATCAGCCCCGCCAGCGAGATACGCATACCACCGAGGCGGTCGGAGAGCCAGCCCGCCAGCGGCGCGACGACGGCAATCGCCAGCGGCCACACCGCCAGAATCAATCCGATGGTGGTCACACTCAATCCCTGCCCCTGTTCCAGGAAGAATGGAATCACGATCCGGCTGGCGATGGCGATGAAGACCAGCATGGCCGTGCTCAGGCCGATGGCGAATTCCGGATTACGGAACAGGGTCAGGTCAACCATCGGCTGCGAGGTGCGCAGTTCAATACTGACGAACAGCACGAAGAGAAGCGCAAACGCGGCCAGCAGCCCCAGCGTGCGCCCGTCGCCCCAGCCCCAGTTCTGGCCGAGCGTCAGCGCGATCATCAGGGCGGTCAGGCTGAGGCCCAGCGCCACCGCACCGGGGATATCGAAGCGCTGCCCCGGACGCCGTGTCCCCTCCGGGACGAAGGCGTGCACCATGAAAGCCCCGGCCAGCGCGATCGGCACATTGACGAAGAAGATCGCCCGCCAGCCGACGTTGTCAATCAGAATGCCGCCCAGCACCGGCCCGGCCAGGATGCCCGCCGACACCAGCACCCCGCCGATGCCCAGCGCCCGCCCGCGCTCGGTGGGCGGGAAGGCTTCCGTGATGATCGCCGTGCCCAGCGCCTGCATGGTGCTCGCGCCGATGGCCTGCACCACCCGGAAGACGATCAGCCACTCCACGCCGGGGGCCAGCCCGCACGCTGCCGAGGCCGTCCCGAACAGAATCATGCCGATCTGGTAGGGTTTTTTCTTGCCCACCATGTCACCCAGCCGTCCCATGCCCAGCAGCAGCACAGTCACGACCAGCAGATAGGCCAGCGTCACCCACTGGATCGTCGGGAAATCGGTGTTGAGCTGTTCAACCAGCGTCGGCAGTGCGACGGTGACGATCGTGCCGTCAATCGTGGCGAGGAAGATGCCCATGCCGACGGTGATCAGCACGTGCCATTTGCGGCTGTAGTCGGTGGCCAGTGGTTGAGAGAAGAGCGTCTCGGGTGTCATCAGTTTTCCTTGCTGTGAAGATGAAACCTGTCTGATTTATAAGACTACAAAACGACCCCCGGCGCAATGGGCGGCGGGGGCGGAGGACTGAATTTTGACGGTGATACAGTCCGGCGGCTCACCCGGCACTGACCTGCTGCCCGGCAGCCCAGGCGGCCACCAGCCGGCGCGTGCTTTCGAAGGCCAGGTCGGGAAGGTTTTCCGCTGTGAACCACTCGGCTTTTTCGGCGTCGTCCTGCGGCTGCAGCGTCCCGCCGGCAACCTCCGCCGCGTAGACGATGATGATGCTCGCGCCGTTCTGCCTGCCGCTGTAGAAGACGTCAATCAGGCGCGTGATGCGCACCTCCAGCCCGGTTTCCTCCCGCGCCTCGCGGATGGCGGTCTGGCGCGGGTCTTCGCGGGAATCTACGTAGCCCGCCGGGAGCGCCCACCTGCCGCGCTCCGGCTCCACGCCGCGCTTGATCAGCAGGATGCGGCTGCCATCTTCGATGAAAACCGCCGCTGCCACTTTGGGATCGTAAAAGTGCACGTACCCGCAGGCCGGACACACGGGCCGCATCTGGCCGAAGCGCTCACGCCGGACGAGTTTTGTTCCGCAGACGGGGCAGTAGTTGACTTCGATGGCTATGGACATGGGGTGATCAGCTTTCGGGTGTCATGATCCGGACGCACTGCATGGGCAATGTTACGGTCTGATGATAGCCCGCCCCCGCCGGATTCTCAACCTTCCCACTGATGGGTCGGAGAATCAATTCTCCGGCTGAGGAGGGAAAAGTCCGGTTCAAAACCGGACTTTGCGAGGATGGCGTTTACTTGTTTGCTCAGCCCCGGAATTGATTCCGGGGCGATGTGTGCCGCCGCTTCTGCCAGTCATCGCTGGAGAATGGATTCCCAGCCCCTACCGTGTCGTGCGGTGTTTCCGGGCGATCCGCCGGTCGCCCCCACGATCTCTCCTGCCTCTTCTTTCCTACGGCTGTCCTCGACGGCTCAGGGCAAAGAACATGGCCGCCAGCGCCAGCAGCGCCAGGCTGCCGCCGAAGAAAATGCCGGGGTCGGGCAGGAAGGGCGATGTCTCGGAAGCCTGCCGCTCGATCTGCGGGGTTGGCGTCAGGGTGGGGGAGGCCGCCGTCGTTGGGGAAGCGGTGACCGTGGCGGTCGCCGTTGGCAGCATGGCGATGGCCGCTGTCATGGTCGGGGCGGGTGCGCGCGGCGGCTGTCCCGGGCTGACGTTCCCCCCTCCGCTGAAGGTGGTGATGGTCGGCGGTGGTGCCCCGGCGGCTCCGACCTCCGGCCCGGCAAGGGCCTCGCCTGTTGGCTCGCGCATCGCTTCTGCAATCGGCGCTTCTGGCTGTGCTGCCTGGTCTATCTCCTGTGCTGCCGCTGCCGCGCCCTCGGATTCTGCCGCGATGTCGGCGCTTTCCGGGGCTGCTGGCGGCACCAGCGTGGGCGTCGGCGCGATCTGATCGCTTGCGCCGCTGCCTGCGGGCGGCATGGCCGTCGGGAGCAGAGTCGGCGCGGCGGCGACGTGGGTGGGCCGGGCTTCCTCCACCACTGCCGCGGGAGCTTCGGCAGCCGTCTCGATCAGGACGCGCGGCGGCTCCGTCCTGAGGACGACCAGCACGCCGATCACCAGCAGCGCCACCGCCGCCAGCGTGCTCAGCGCACCGGCCCGGCGGTAAAAGCGGGCCATCCGCCGCACCGACCGGCGTCCATACACAGCAGGGTCAAGCCGGAAGTCGCGCGGCGCACGCAGCACTGGCGTTTCCCGCACCAGCGCCACCACCCGCCGCAGCGCCTCAAGCTCGGCACGCAGGGCCGCATCTTCCGCCAGACGGCGCTCCAGATCGGTGCGTTCGTCGGGCGGCAGTTCGCCGTCCAGATAAGCGGACAGCCGTTCAAGATCGGCGGGTGGCAGGCCAGACATGATTCCGATGTGCTTTCCTCTTTATACCCGGCGGACGTGCCGGGCGTATTGATTAACCGTCACTTCTCAGACGATATTCGGCGGGCAAAAGTTCCCCCAGCCCGCGCAGGCAGTCGCGCAGCCGGGCGCGGGCGCGGCTCAGGCGTGATTTGACCGTGCCCGGTTTGAGGCCGGTCACCTGGGCGATGGCCCGGTAGTCCAGCTCTTCCACATCGCGCAGCACAACAAGCGTCCGGTGTTCGAGCGACAGGGCGCGGATGCAGTCCTCGATGGCGCGGCTGAGTTCCAGGCGCTGGGCGTGATCTTCCGGATTTTCTTCATGACTGACAAGCTGCGGCGACGGATCGGGCGACTCCGGCGCGAGCGATTCCAGCGAGGTGGCAGGGCGGCGCTTGCGGCGGCGCAGTTCATCGTAGCAGGCGTTGGTCACGATGCGCAGCAGCCAGCTCTTGAAGCTGCCGCCGCGGAAGGTGCCCAGCTTGCGGAAAGCGGCGATGAAGGCTTCCTGCGCGGCGTCGGCAGCGGCAGCCTGCTCGCCCATGATGCGGTAGGCAGCCGAATAGACTCGATCCTGGTATGCCAGCACCAGCTCGTTGAAGGCGTGCACGTCGCCCGTCTGTGCCCGTCGGATCAATGTCTGCTCGTCCATCGCGCCTTTGCTCTGCCGCCGTGCGGCGTTCCCTGCTCTGATCGTACCCGTCTTCAGGCCAGATGCAAGTTAGCCCCGGCGGGTGCAAACTGCCCCAAAAAGTCTGGTCGGTGCACGGCATTTATGCTATCATAATGGCGCAGCGGCCGGAGTGTTGGAACTGGTAGACAAGATCGACTCAAACTCGATTGCCCTTGCGGGCGTGTGGGTTCGAATCCCACCTCCGGCATACCAGAGTCGGGCGTGACACCGCCCGGCTTTTTTGATTCCCCGCCGAAATGCGTGCCTGCGTCCGCAGGTCCGAGTCGGGAGGATTCCAATAAGAAACGGATGAAACGTTTTTCAGCTCAGCAGTCCCCACTGAACACCTGAAACTTCTTCGCTTTGCCTCTGGCCTCTGATCCCCTGCCTCATCAGTCTGAGTCATCCCTCCAAAAAGCTGATACAATAGGGGGCGCTGCCGATTGAGCAGGCTCACAACACGCGCTTATGAGAGGCATGGCCATGCGGTTTTTCATCTCCCTGCTGCTGGGCATCGCGCTGGGGCTGGCGCTGGGACTCTATATCGGCTGGGTGCAGGCGCCCGTTCAGTATGTGGACAGCCCCCTCAGCTATCTTGATCAGGCTTACAAAGATGACTATACCGTCATGATCGCCTACGGGTATGTGGCCGATGGTGATCTGCAGGGCGCGGTGGAGCGGCTGCGTGCCCTCAATGAGGGCAGTATACCGGCCTATGTGCAGGATGTGACCATACGCTATATTTCGCAGGGCCGCAGTGTGGAGGATATCCGGCATCTGGTGGCCCTGGCCGGGGCGATGGGCCCCCTCCCGCCATTGATGGAGGCGTACCGTTCGGTGGCCACACCGCCATCGCCGTGATCGGCGGGCAGGGGCTGCCGCTGCAAGACTGCTGTCGAGGACTTGATCTGTCATGGCAAGAAAAATCCGTATTTCCTGGGTGGCGCTGTTCCTGGGGCTGTCCATCGGGCTGGCGCTGGGACTGGTGTATACCTGGGTGCTCGCGCCGGTGGAAGAATTCGATACGCGGCCCGCGCAGTTGAGCGCAGAAGCCCGCACGCGCTACCTGACCGCCATCAGCCTGGCATACCGTGCCGATGGCGACCTGCGCCGCGCCGTGAACCGGCTGGTGGAACTCCGGCTGCCCGGCGATCCGTTTCAGGTGCTGGCGGATACGGCCTGTGAGCTGTTCCGGGACGGCGTGGAGAGCAACAGCGAGCGTAATGCCATCGAGGCCATGATCGCGCTGTATCGCCCGCAGGGGCGCTCCGGCTGCGCCGATCAGAGCGATCTTTTTGTCGTCG
>JALSTC010000009.1 GCA_026983935.1 Ardenticatenia bacterium | reverse complement strand
AAAAAACTGGCAGATGTGGCAGATGTGCATACTGCGCCCCTGCACCCGACCCCAACCCAAAAACCCAATACGCAGCATTCAAAACTCCCCTTCCCGGACGTGACCGATTCCTCACAAAAATCATCTAAAAGATTGCATGGTTGCCCCGACGGCCCTATAATTCCTGCAACCTCTGTACAAAGCGCCTCTAATTAGAACTCAGGAGAAATCCCAATGAACGCTTTTGTAAGACGGTTTTTGTCCGTAGTGATCGTTTTCAGTCTGGTGGCCGTTTCCCTGCCTGCTATCGTGCTGGCGCAGGGCGGCGACGAAGAAGTCCGCATGGGTGACTGGGAAAGCCCGACTCCGGAGAACCTGCCGGACGAGATTCCCATCGGCGTGCTCTTCGGTCTGAGCGGCGGCGTGGCCGTGTACGGTGAAGTGCAGCAGCGCGCCGTGCAGCTTGCCGTTGACGAAATCAACGAGAGCGGCTACCTCGGCGACAGCGTCCTGGTTCCGTTTTTTGAGGACAGCGGTGGCAGCGGCGAGCAGGCTATTGCCGCCATGACCAAGGTCATCGAGGAAGACGAAGTCGTCGCCGTCATCGGCCCGACGCTCTCCTCCTCCGCCTTCTCCGCCGATCCCATCGCCCAGGAAAACGGCATCCCCGTTCTGGGCGTCAGCAACACCGCCAACGGCATCACCGACATGGGCGAGTTCGTCTTCCGTGACAGCCTGCCCGAAGCCGCCGTCATCCCCGGCACCATCGCTCAGGCCGCCGAAATTCTCGGTCTGGAGCGCGTCGGTGTGCTTTACGGCAACGATGACGACTTCACCTACAGCGGTTACGAGGTCTTTGTGGAGGCCCTGGAAGACAACGAGATCGAAATCACCACCGAGGAAACCTTCGCCCGCGGCGATGTGGACTTCAACGCCCAGCTCACCAACATCATCGCCACCGAACCCGATGCCATCGTCGTTTCCGCGCTGGCGCAGGAAGGCGTACCGATCATCGTGCAGGCACGGCAGCTTGGCTTTACCGGCCCGATCATCGGCGGCAACGGCTTCAACTCGCCCGCTATCGTCGCCCAGGCCGGAGACGCGGCCAACGGGGTGATCGTGGGCGCGGCCTGGAACATCGCCAACCAGAATCCGCTCAGCGCCGCCTTCATTGAGGCCTTCGAAGAAGCCTACGACGCCCAGCCCGACCAGTTCGCCGCGCAGGCTTACACCGGCACCTGGCTCATCGCCACCGCCATCCGCCGCGCCGACTCCGCCGATCCTGCCGACATCCGTGACGCGCTGGCCGAGATCGAGGATTTCCCCACCCCACTCGGTTCCTTCTCCTTTGACGAAGATCGCAACCCGGTGCATGAGCCGGTGGCGCAGATCATCGTTGACGGGGTGTATGAGATTCTGAGCGAGGAAACCGCCGCCGCGGCCTACGGCGAAGAATAAGCACCCGGCCATGCCGGATACAGGGGCGGCTGCGCCAGTGTGGCAGCCGCCCCGCCTGTAAGTCCATGCCCGCCGCCTTACGGCGCGGGCCGCGAGAGCAAAGACACGGATGGACATCACACAACAGATCGTGAACGCGATATGGCTGGGGTCGGTCTACAGCCTGTTCGCGCTGGGCTATGCGCTGGTCTTCAGCGTGCTGGGGCTGCTCAACCTGGCCCACAGCGCCAACTTCATGTGGGGCGCGTACATTGGCCTGTTTTTTGTCTTGCAGATGGGCTTTCCCGTCCTGCTCGCCGCGCCGCTGGCGATCATCGGCGGGGGGGTGATCGGCATCCTGCTGGATCGGGTGGCCTTCGCGCCGCTGCGCAGACGCAACGCGCCGCGCATCGCCCAGTTGATCAGCAGCATCGGCGCGGCGACGTTTATGGTCGCCCTGGCGCAGATAGCGTTCAGTGCACAGCCCCAGAACTTCCCGCTTGACCAGATTCCCAACCAGACTATCGAAGGCCTGCCTTTCCGCATCACCCCCGTTCAGGTCATCATCTTCGCCGCCGCGCTGCTGCTGATGGCCTTCCTGCACATCCTGGTCATGCGCACAAAACAGGGACAGGCCATGCGCACGGTGGCCTTCGATGAACGCATCGCCGCACTGCTGGGCGTGCCGGTGGACGCCATCTTCCGGCTGACGTTTTTCCTGGCGGGGGCGATGGCCGGGGCGGCGGGCATGCTGTACGGGCTGGCCTACAACTCGATCACGCCGTTCATGGGCAGTGCCGTCGCCCTCAAGGGGCTGACCGTGATCGTGCTGGGCGGGCTGGGCAGCATCGAGGGGGCCGTACTGGGCGGTTTCGTGGTGGCCGGGCTGGAAGTCTTCAGCATCGCGCTGGGAGGCAGTGACTTCCGCGACGCGATCATCTTCCTGCTGCTGTTCATCGTCCTGGTTGTGCGCCCGCAGGGGCTGCTCGGCGAAGCCTCCACCGAGCGCGCATGACTGAAGCGAGAAGATAGATGATCAGTGGCAGGAGACAGACAGAGGCCCAGGCAAATAGGGCCGCCTGTAGCCTGAAGTGCTGCCAGCAGGATGGCAGCCATTCATCAAACAAAGGGAAACGACCACGACCATGATCCGCGCACCCGAAAACGCGCCACCCATGATCCGCACCGATACCAGCAATGCCTTTGCGCATAATACGCTGCGCGTGCGCGTGCCGGAGATTGTCTCTCGTACACTGGCCGTCAACCCGGACTACCCGCCCGCCGTGCGCGACGCGCTGGCCGCGCTGCGTGACGCCATGGCCAATGACGCCCCGATCGCCATGATTGACCTGCCCGCCCCGGACTACGACGACTGGACGGCCATGTATGCATCGCACGCGGGAGAAACGTGGCAGGGGACGGTCTGGTTCTTCGCGGAGAACTTCGCCTACCGCCATATCATCCAGGCGACGCACTGGTGGGGCACGCGGCGCGATCCCTTCGCCCCGATCAAGCGCGAGGAAATGGCGGGTGAGCCGATCCGGGAGAGCATCGAGCAGGCGCTGGGCGTTGTCGGGCCGGAGGATGAGCGCCTCTATGCCCTGATCCACCAGGCGCTGTGGGGCAATCGTATTGATCTGAGCTATGCCGCCTCGACAGAGCACGGCATGGCCGTCGGCTCTGATGACCTGCTGATGGATGACACCGCCGCCGTTGTCGCCCATCTGCTGGGCAGCCCGCCGGGCACAGTGCATCTTGTGACGGACAACGTCGGCAGGGAGCTGGCAGCGGACGTGATGCTGATTGATGCGCTGCTGGCGATGGCCGCCGAGCGCGTCGTGCTGCACCTCAAAATGCACCCGACCTTTGTCAGTGACGCCACCACAGAAGATATGATTGACTTTCTGGACGGCCTGCAGGCCGGGCACTACGGCCCGGCAGCGCGGCCCGTTGGCAGCAGATTGAAAACCGCGATAGATCGGGGGCGTCTGCACTTCGCGCCAGACCTTTACTGGAACAGCAGCCGTGTGCTGTGGGACATGCCGCCGCGCCTGGAACGGCTCTTCAGGGCAGCCCGGCTGGTGATCTTGAAGGGCGACGCCAACTACCGGCGCATGGTTGGGGATGCCGTCTGGCCGCCGGAAACGCCCTTCGCAGAGGCTGTGGGCTACTTCCCCGCCCCGCTGCTGGCGCTGCGCACGCTCAAGAGCGATCCGATCGTGGGACTGCCGCCGGGGCTGGCCGAGGAACTCGATACCATAGACCCTGACTGGCGCGTCAACGGCAGGCGCGGCCTGATCCAGAGCACGGCGGGCAGTTGAGCACGAGAAACGAAAGAATCGTATGGGGGCATCCGTCAGAACCGTGATAACCGTGTATTATTTCACAGGAGGATACCATCCATGAAAGCCATCTGGAACGGGGTCGTGCTGGCTGAGAGCGATGAGGGCATCGTCGTGGAAGGCAATTACTACTTTCCGCCGGAGTCGGTGAATCGGGAATATCTCAAAGAAAGCGCCACCCATACGACCTGCCCCTGGAAGGGCGTGGCGAGCTACTATCACGTCGAAGCGGGCGGGAAAACGAACAAAGACGCCGCCTGGTACTACCCGGCACCGAAAGAGGCGGCCAGGCAAATCACCGGCTATGTGGCGTTCTGGCGCGGGGTGCGCGTCGTGCCCCAGGCACACTGAAGCAGTAAGGGGGCTGCATTGGAATTGATCTGGGACGTTCTGCGCGGCATTGGCATCAGCGAAAGCGTTTTCCAGTTCATGCTGGTCAACGCCATTCTGGGCCTGAGCATTTATGTGACCCTGTACACCGGCATGTTCTCGCTGGCCAATGCGGGCTTCATGGCCATCGGCGCTTACGTCGGGGTGATCTGCACGCAAACGCTCGGCTGGCCGCTGTGGGCCGGCCTGATCGCGGGGATGGTCGCGGCGGGCGTGATCGCGCTGCCACTGGGCATCCCGGTGCTGCGCCTGAAGGATATTTACCTCGCCATCGCCACCATCGGCTTTGGCGAGATTGTGCGCATTGTGATCCTGAACTTCGACCAGATCGCCACTGACATCACGGGCGACCGCGTCCGGCTGACACGGGGGGCGCTGGGCATCAAGGGCATTCCCAAAGTCACCGAAACCTGGCATCTGGTGCTGTTCCTTGTGCTGGCCGGGTATTTTCTGGTGCGGCTGCACCGCTCGCGCTTCGGGCGAGCAATGGCCGCCATCCGCCAGGACGAAAACGTGGCGGCGACGATGGGCATCAACCCGGTCTATCACAAGACGGCGGTCTTCGTGCTGAGCGCGATGCTGGCAGGCGCGGCGGGAGCCTTCAGCGGCCACCTGACGCGCATCATCCTGCCGACCGATTTTGGCTTTGACCGCGTGGTGGATATTCTGGCCTTCGCCGTGCTGGGCGGTACATCCACCTGGGTGGGGCCGATCGTCGGCGCACTGATCCTGACCGCGCTGCCGGAAATGATGCGCTTCCTCAAGCAGTACAATCAGATATTCAACGGCCTGATCCTGCTGACCGTGATCATCTACCTGCCGGGTGGTGTGGTCGATCCGGCGGGCTGGCGAAAACTGTGGCGGCGTCTGCGCGGCAAGAAGCCTCCCGCACCCGCGCCTGCACTGCCAGGAGGCGAGCCATCATGACGGCGCTGCTGGAGTTGAAGGGCGTCTCCCGGCACTTTGAAGGGCTGGCGGCGCTGTCCGACGTGGATATGACCGTCCCGGAAGGCAAGATCGTCGGGCTGATCGGCCCCAACGGCGCGGGCAAGACCACGCTGCTGAACTGCGTCAGCGGCCTGGACCATCCCAGCGACGGCGGCATTTACTTCCGGGGCAAGGCGATCCACCGGATGCCGCCCTACCGCATCACAGCGCTGGGCATCGCCCGCACCTACCAGAACATCCGCCTTTTCGGCGAGATGACCGTGCTGGAGAATATCCTGGTGGCGCAGCACCTCAGCGGGCGGGCGACGGTCTTCGACTCGCTGCTGCTGCTCCCCCGCCACCGCCGGGAAGTCCGATCCTTCCATGAACGCGGCATGACCCTGCTGGAACGCTTCCGGCTGGCGGGCAGTGCGGAGCTGGTCGCCTCCGGCCTGCCCTACGGCGACCAGCGGCGGCTGGAAATGGCCCGCGCCCTGGCAACCGGCCCGCAGCTCCTGCTGCTGGACGAGCCGACGGCGGGCATGAATCCGGTGGAAACGCGCCTGTTCGGGGAGCAGGTGCTCCGCGCACGGGAAGATGGCCTGACCGTGCTGATCGTGGAGCATGACATGGCCCTGATCGGGCAGGTGTGCGATGAGGTGTACGTGCTCAACTTCGGGCAGGTCATCGCACACGGCACACCGGACGAGATCAAGAACAACCCGGACGTGATCGAGGCCTATCTGGGCGAGGACGAAGACTGAATACAGGCGGCGG
>JALSTC010000008.1 GCA_026983935.1 Ardenticatenia bacterium | reverse complement strand
TCGGTTCTGCATTCAGGTGAACGCCATCAAAGCCAAAATCTTCTATCGTCCGCAAGCTGAAATCCGCAACCTCCGAGCGAATCTCGGAGTCGTCCAGTCGGTATTCCGGTACTTCCACAGGCAGCCCGATCCAGGCAAGAAGCCGCGCTTCAGGATATGCATCCCTGAACTGGCGAACGAACGCCCCCATATTGGCAAAGGTGGTTTCGCTCCAGGTGCCATCTTCCTGCAGCCAGCTCACCCAGACATAGGCGGTTTCAATGCCGTTGAAACGCAGTTCGTTTGCCAGGTTGTGGACTTCTTCATCCGTATGGAGATTTTCTCCCCAACGGATGCCCAGCCAGATCGCATTATGTGTAGACGAAGCAGCCGGACGCAGCAGCAAAAACAGGGCCACCAGTGTTGTCAGCGCTGCGCTGGCAACTGCCGCTAACAGTCCGGCCAACAGGATACAGCCGGGACGGCGCGGACGCTCTCCCGGTCGCCCCCTTTGAGCAGGCGGCGGCGTATCACTATGGTAGCGTCCAATGACATGACTCTGCAGGCCAGCGGGGCGGCGGCGTGAAGAAGTCATCAGCCCACAAGTCCCTGCAATCGAGTCAGCAGCGGCGGCCCGAAGATCAACAGCCCGACCAGTACAGAAGCCACAACACCCAGCAGCACTGCTGCTGCTGCAACATCCTTGCCGATTTTAGCCATCGGATGAAGCTCCGGGCTGGCAAGATTCACCGCCGCTTCGATTGCCGCATTGACGAACTCAGCCATCCAGACCAGTGCGATAGACAGGATAATCACTGCCCACTCGCCGGGCGTGATCTCCAACCACAGCCCGACCAGCAGCACGATCGCACTGGCAGCAGCCTGCAGCCGGGTATTCTTCTGATAACGCAGCATGTATGCCCAGCCGGAGAGCGCATAGCGAAAACTGGCCCAACGACTGTCACTGATCACAGGGCTGTAGTCACGCGGATCGGTGCCAAGCGTTTCTGCCACATCCTGAACCACCGTTAGCTGCTCACGCCTGGAAGGAGGAGGCGGTGCCGTTGTATCGCGAGGTTGGCTGTTCATCATACCTGCTCACTCATCCTCTACTGAAAGATCAGCCATCGGCGGAATTATGTCAAGGGGCACGCCCAACTCTTCCAGAATCTGCTCCTGCGCCAGCCACATCGCCTGCTGATTCTCCGGCGTATCATGATCAAAGCCCAACAGGTGCAGCGTGCCATGTACAGCCAGCAGAATCAGCACATGCGCCAGGTCATGCCCACTCTGTGCGGCCAACGCAGCCGTATGGGGGTGGGCGATGATGATGTCCCCCACATAAGGGCCGGATTCTTCACCCGGAAGGTCGTCATCAAAAGGGAAGGAAAGGACATCCGTAGGTGCATCAATGCCCAGAAAACGGCGATTCAGGCTGCGCACGGCATCATCATTCGTCACCAGCAGGGTAACGCCACTGCCGGGCGCTGCATCGTAGCGCTGCAGTGTCCGCGCAATGGCCTCACGAAGACGAACCGTCGGCGTCTTTTCCACGAAAGCATCATCTACACGCACACAGATAGCATATGCATCGGTCATCATGAGCCAGCCCCATGGGTTACACCAGCATCCCCCGGCTTAATCGGCCGCGTTTTCTCCTGCTTTGGCGGCGGAACATCTTGCTCCGGCTGGGCCGGATTTGCCTCACCAGCCGCCGAAGGAGCCGCCGCACTGGAAGCCCCTGTGACGGCTGGCGTGGCTTCCGCTGCAGGGGGTTTCTGTGCGACTTCACCCACGCCAGCATAGGCGATCCGGGGATGAAATACCCCCTGCAACGTCTCCACAAACACATTCTGGATCACG
Source organism: Ardenticatenia bacterium (assembly GCA_026983935.1). Taxonomy (GTDB): domain Bacteria; phylum Chloroflexota; class Anaerolineae; order Aggregatilineales; family Ch27; genus JALSTC01. Next base: position 4,013 of record JALSTC010000008.1, on the reverse strand, counting down.
CTGATATCGCGCAGCGTCAGCCCACTCTCATCCAGTTGGCCTTCACTCATGCGCAGGTCAAAAACATACTTGATCACATCGGCGATCTCCTGCTTGTTGCGGGGACGGCGGGCACGAACAGTGCTTTCGCTGCTGTCGGCCAGCATGAGAATAGCGGTTTCGCGCGAGCGCGGACGAGGGCCAGGATAAGTGAAACGGTCAGTCTCCACAGCATCTTCATCTCCACCGGCCTGTTCCACCGCCCTGCGGTAAAAGTACATTGGACGAGTCGTTCCATGGTGCTCCAGAATGAAGTCAATCACGCGGGCAGGCAGGCGGTATTTGCGGGCCAGTCTTTCCCCCTCGATGACATGATCAATGATGATACGCGCACTCTTTTCCGGATCATTCAGCGCCTCATGGGGATTTACACCATCCACCTGATTTTCCACAAAAAAGTGCGGCGCTTTGATTTTACCGACATCGTGATAAAGTGCTCCAACCCGCGTCAGGGTCGCATTCGCGCCGACACGTTCCGCCGCCAGTTCAGCCAGATTGGCAACTTGCAGGCTGTGCTGATACGTACCCGGAGCCTCACGCAGCAGCCGCTGGAGCAGCGGCTGGTTCGGCTGTGTCAGCTCAATCAGGCGCACACTGGTAGGGATATTGAAAAGACTGCCAAATAAATACAATCCACCCAGCGTAATCGCTGCGGCCAGCAAACCGTTGATCAGCCCGGCGCCAATCAATGTCAGGGCACCGATGGTGTCCACTGGAAAACCGGTGAGGTAAAACACCAGAACGACAACGATATTGGCCAGACCGACCAGCCCACCCGCCACAAAATAGCTGTTAATCCGCGCCGTATCACGCAGCGTCAATACCCCGACAGCGCCACCCAGTGCCGCCATCGCGGTCAGCGGCAGCGAGCCGTCGGCCATCACGCCAAACAGCACAGCCAGCGCCGTTGTTCCCACTATGGCGATCTGCGGCCCGGCCAGAGTCGTCAGCAGCAGGCCCAACGCCGCTGACGGATACAGATAAGGCTGCACCGCCCGCTCTGGCCCAGACATACGCGCCCCTGCCAGCGCCAGAATGAAAATCGCTCCCAGCAGGATCATGAAAGGCGGATCATGCGCAATGGCGGGATAAAAACGGTTCAGGTAAAACCCAAATATAAATGTGATCAAAAGCATCAGCAGAAAAGCGCTGAGCAATGCCTGCAGCCGCCGATCATGGGGCTGGAAAATACCCAGTTGGGTAAGTGCCTCGATATCTGCCTCGGTGATGACGGAGCCACGATTCACCACGACCTGGCCCTGCCGTATCTCAACCTGGCTGGGAGCCACAGCTTCTGCCGCCGCCTCACGCGCCTGCCGGGTCAGTTCTTCATTGTAGAATGTATTGGTACGAATGAGGTCTTCCACAATAGAGGTGATCAGGGCTACTTCATCTACCCGAAATCGCACGCTCACCAGGTTGGGGAGATTCTGCCGGACACTCCGCAGGGTGTCATCTCGTATCTCCCCCCGCATGGCTCGTTCCAGCACGGTCATAATTTGCTGGTCAATCTCTGCCCAGCGATCCGGGGGCGTATTCAAGATCGCATCAATCTCATCATCGCTGAGAGAAATGGCGTTGATGGCCCGTATATCCTCACGCAACATTTCCGGCGTTGCGTACTCATCCGACCGCACGTCGGCGATATAGTCCAGAATCTGGCGAGCCAACTGCACCTGCTGACGAACCACCGAGGGATCAGGGGGATCGTAAATATCACGCACGCTGTCCATTGCGAGCTGCCGCGCCTGCTCCGTCAGAACGGCGCTTTCATAGCTTACACTGAAGGGGGCGCGAATATCCTCTGGGGCAACCTGGCCAACTTCCAGGGTGAGCGCCTGGCTGCCGACGGTCAACGCATCGGCCCCGACCAAAAGCGTACCACTCAGCACAAAAAGCATGGCCAACGCCACCAGAGTAATCTGGTAAGCGATTCCATGAAAACGCGCACTCTGCAGGACTGCAAATATGGAATTCAGCCGTCTCGTCAGCTCATGCATGGCAGGCGGCAGGCATTACTGCCCGCTCAACAGCTCCCGGACGATCTGATTGACTACCTTACCGTCTGCCTGACCTTTAACTCTGGGCATCAGCACCCGCATGACCTGCCCCACGTCTTTGGGGGTAGCCGCACCAGTTTCGGCAATGGCCTGCCGGGCCATCTCACGAATAGCATCCGGTGAGAGCTGCTGTGGCAGGTAGGATTCCAGGATTGCCAGCTCAGCCTTTTCGGTCTCCACGAGATCGTCGCGCCCGGCTTTCTCAGCCTCGGCGATTGACTCGCGCCGCTTTTTGGCCTCGCGGAGCAAAATCGCCGTGGCATCTTCAGCGCTCAGTGTTTTCTGGCTGTCAATCTCTTCCTGCCTGATCGCATTCAATGCCATTCGAATCACGCCGGTACGCTGGCGATCTCTGGCACGCATCGCTTCCTTCAAATCAGCCTGCATTTTCTCACGCGGGTCTTGCATCTGGCCTTTCCCTTTCGTCTCATCTCGCGGCTGATTATAACAAATGTCCCGCCTGCCAGCTTATCCCGGTGGCCAGCGCAGCCGTCGGCCCCCAAGTATATGCAGGTGCATATGGTGAATCTCCTGCCCACCATCCACGCCCTGATTCATCACCAGCCGGTAGCCCGTCCCATCGATACCTTCTTTGAGGGCAATCTCTTTCACTGCCAGGAACATTTCAGCCATCAGAAAAGCGGCATCTTCATCCAAGAACGAGGGGCCAATAAGATGCTGCCGGGGAATCACCAGAATATGCACCGGTGCGACGGGGTGGATGTCCCGAAATGCCAATACATGCTGATTCTCATACACACGATCAGCAGGCAAACCGCCTTCTACGATTCTGCAAAAAATGCAGTTTTCGTCCATCAGCCTCTCTTTCCGCTGCTCCGATCAGAAGTTGCCGGTCAAAGTCCCGCAGCGGTAAGGGATCGGGGGGGCATCATAAGGGCCGCAAACCAACAGATTATCAAAGGCGACCACCACCCCACCCTGATCAAAGCTCCGCGCGCCGAGGCCAATACGCCCCTGCGGCGGGAAGGTGTCATCCACCAACTGCATCACAAGCTCGGAGTCAATACATTCACCGGGCACAGCCGGGTTCCAGAGCGTAAGACATAAAGGAACCTGCTCATCATTGATAAAAAACGTGAACGTCTGCCCCTGCGCAATCACCCGGATCGTGTTCGCCGCCTGCCCCGGATGTATCAACGGTGTCTCCGCCCAGTCACTCAACGCCTCATCTACCCCATCGCGCCGCCGCGACACCTGATAATATCCATCACTGCTGATCAGGAACGAATAGAAATTGTCATTGTTCTGGTGACGAAAAATCACGCCAAAGCCGGGCGCATTCAGGTCTTCTGGCCCGGCGGTCTGCCTGGCTTCCACAATCAAATCAACATCACTGAACACCCGGTCAAGGAGCGTGAACGCCCCTTCACGCACATCGTCAACGATGATCTGCATCACCGCATTCTGTCCATCCGTGGTGACCTGTGCAGAAAGCCGGCCCTCATACTGCTGCCAATCTTCATTAAATGCATCGAACGTGGTGACATAGAGCAGTTCACCTGCCCGGGGAACAGGGACAGCGGGTGCACACCCCGCCAGCAGTAGTAGTAACAGGGCAAGACCCACAACAACTCGATTATACACAGCCGGACTCCTTAACAGCGCCGGAAATGCGCAGGGATTTTAGCACGCAGGGGGAATAGCTCCAAGCCGCGCCGATTCCATTCAGCCCGTCTCACCAATCACCGTAAACCGGGCTGAGCCAACCTCCTCACCATTCAGCAAGATCGCCACATGATATGCCCCCACCGGCCAGAGTTCATCCGCGCGGCGCAGTTCAAAGCCAACCACATACACCGGGGACGCGGCCCCAATCACCTGATCATCGGTCATAATGACCGACTCGCCATAATACCAGCGTGCGCTGACAATACTGTGCGGCGGCGCATTCTC
>JALSTC010000007.1 GCA_026983935.1 Ardenticatenia bacterium | reverse complement strand
GTGACATCATCCAGCAGGCGGATCCAGGCACATTCCCGCGGCGGGATCGGCCCCTGAAAATTCGACCCATCATAGTTGACACGGCCCTGCACAAGCCGCATGTTATCCACATCAACCGGGAAGGCATTGGGATTATAGATCGCGAATCGCTGCTCATCATAGACAAGCTGCAAAATGGGGCCATCCCCCGGCGTCAGGGATGGTGTGACGCCCGAACTGCCGTTCGCTTCCCCTGCGCCTCCGGTTCCGCCCAGCGCCAGCACAAACACCAGCGCGACCACGGCCAGAATACCCGCCAGCGGCAGGAATATCAGCCAACGCCTGCGGCGCTGCGGCGGCGACTCGGAGCGACGGGCGGCCTTCTGCCTCGCCTGGCGGGCCTTTGCCTTTGATTTCGACTTCCTGGATTTTCTGGAGGAAGCATCTGCAGCGCGGGCTTCTTTCTTGACCGCTTCCAGCTTCTTCGGCGCGATCACGGGCGTGCCCAGCGAAATATCGGCGCTGATGTAGGCCTCTTCCAGCGCCCGGTAGAACTCGCGCCCGCTGCTGTACCGGTCTTCGGGGTCTTTTTCCAGCGCCTTCAGCACGACCGCTTCCACCTCAGCGGGAATATCCGGGTTGAGATCACGGGGGCGGGGCGGCTCGCTGGTAATGTGATAGAGCGCGATGCTCATCGGCGACTCGTCCTGGAACGGCACCTGCCCGGTGAGCATCTCAAAGAGAATGACACCCAGCGAATAGAAGTCGCTCTGCGGGACGGCCTGCAGGGAGGAGACGGCCTGCTCCGGCGAGATATAGCGCGGTGTGCCAAAAGCCGTACCCAATGTGCTGTTCCCGCCAAGCTCCATCGCCAGCCCGAAGTCGGTCAGCACGGCGCGGTTGTTGGCAGAAGCATCAAAGAGGATGTTGGAGGGCTTGACGTCACGGTGAATAATGCCGCGTGCGTGGGCATAGTCCAGGGCGCTGCATACATCATGAATAATCTGCAGCACCCGCTCCGGCGGCAGATAGCTGTTTTCGCGGCGCATCTGCCGCAGAAGCTGCGAGAGCGTGCTGCCCTGCACCAGCTTCATAGCGATAAAAAACAAGCTGTCCGTCTCGCCGTATTGGTAGATGGTGATGATATTGGGATGGTCGAACCCGGCAATAGCCCGCGCTTCCAGCTTGAAGCGGTCTACCAGGCGGCTGTCCTGGGTGTCATCGTCGCTGATTTCCAGCACCTTGATGGCTGCCGGGCGGCCCAGATTTTCGTCCAGGCCCCGATAGACGCGGGCCATGCCGCCGCGCCCCATCAGTTCCTGTATGAGGTAATCACCCAGCCGTTTGCCGATCAGGGGATCGTTGTATCGCTTTTTCGTCATAGGCCGTCCGAGGATGGGGCGTTGATTCGCCTATCCAACCAGCAAATATGCGACCCGGTCACCGCTGGAGCACGCCCATTTGCTGAGCTTCTTCATAAGTCAGGCGCTCGCCGGCCAGAGATTCCGCCGCAATTTCAGCCAGCTTATCCGGGTCAAAAAGCTCATCCGCCTGTGAAAGATCAAGCTTGTCCAGTCCGTCCAGTACGGACTCCAGGTCTGCGTCGTCCGGCAGCGGCTCCAGCAGGGGCGGATGCGCCGGGGCCTCTTCCGGCTCTGGACGGGCTTCCTCAACCGGCGCTGCGGCATCGCTGGAGGGGGGCTGAGCGGGCGGCACGACAGCCGCTGCTGGCTCTGGCTTTTGAATCTGGAAGGCCGCATCGCCGATAAGCTCCAGTATTTCCTGAATGGCCCGCCGCCCGAACATCGTTACTGCGCCAAAGGCACGTGATCCGGCAGAGCCTTCAAAAATGAGGCAGACAAAATGATGCAGCCCGACTGCCAACCCAAAGATATCAAACTCGTCACCATCATAGAAATGCATGGCACGGGGCTGCGCCCCGCCAACCAGCGGCCCGACGCTCACCATATTGGAGAAGTTCGGGGCCAGCGTGCCGGTCAACTGCTCACGATCAAGGTAGCCCACCGCGCCCAGTTCCAGCAGGATGCTGCCGGTGCGGTCGGCCAGCACGACAGCCATCGCGCCGACATCCGTCAGCACGTTGCCGAGAATCTCGGCGATGTCGTCTATCGGTATCTCCGGCACAGGGCCCAGATTCTGGCCTGAGGCGGGCGAAGGGGCGGGCGCATCTTCGAAGACCTCGCCGTCCAGCGTCGCACGCAGCACCCGCACAAAGCGATCGCCCTGCTCTGCCCGGATGAGATAATGCAGCGGTGACTGGGTCTCGACGTCCTCCTCGGCGTCTGCCCCGGCCAGAATGATGACCGGTATGCCGGGGGCCAGCTCATGCACGCGCGTAGCCAGGCCGGAGCCCCGCATATCAGGCAGGGCAGAAGCACAAACCAGCAGATGCACGTCTCCACGCGCCAGTTCCTCCAGCGCAGCTTCGCCGGAGGGCACGTCAATAACTACCGCCCTGCGCTTCAGCAGATCAAGCGCAGCACGTACGATATTGGGAACCTGGGGGGATTGATCGGCGGCGATGATACGGGGCGGAGATGCCATGACCGTTACCTACCTGCCTCTAATTCAACTCCAACACCACGATTATACTGCATTATCGCACAATGGATAAACTCATAGGATGCCGCACGGAACCGGCCCCAGTACACCCAATCCGGCGGCAGGGTGCGCAGGTGGGCGGCGACCTGGTTCAGCGATTCTGGCGACACCCAGCGATAGGCGGCTATCTCGTCCGGGTCCGCGGCCACCGGTTCCTGTGCGGCGGGGACGTGGCCCATGAAGATATAGCTCACAAAGCGGGTGTTTTCAAAGCCCGGCCCATGCAGCGTGTAATCCACCAGTCCCAGCAGCCCCGGGTCGGCGATGCGGTAGCCGGTCTCCTCATAGATTTCACGGATGGCCGCCTCCACCGGTGATTCGCCGTCTTCCAGCCCACCGGTCGGCAGGCGATAGGCATCCGGAGGATACGGCTTCCGGTTGATCAGCAGAATTTCATCGCCCCCATTGCGGCGGCGCTTGAGCACGAAAAGCACTTCCGCCCGGCGTTTGCCCTCGCTCAGCCAGTTCAGTTGACGCGGTTCAGCGCGGACGGTGATAAGCTGTCGGCGGACATCCGGGCGAAAAAGCGAAACTGGACGCAGTGCATTGAGATCGTAGAAAAGGGTCATGCGGGTTCCTGCTGAAAAGGCGGAAAATCGGTCGAATAGTCTATCCTATCGATCCTAACGAAAGATGGGGCTGTGCGCAATAGGAAAGCAGTCCGCGCGATCAGTCGCCGCTTGAGGAAGTCACTGGCGAGGCGGAGACCCTGGCCCGTCGTGAAGACTCAGCCGCAGGCCGGGGCGGCGCATTCCGGCGTGCGAACAGATGCCCGACGAACAGGCCCACCGGGATCGAGAGAAACACCCAACCGACCAGAACTGCCAGAATAGAACCGGCCATGCCTTACCCCTTTGTCCATGTTGCCTTAATTCTACGACGCGCCTTCCACGCCTGTCAAGTCGTAAGGCAGACAGTCCGCTGGTAAGCGAAGCATGAGGGGAAAACAAAAAGGGGCCGATCTTCACAGACCGGCCCCTGGCTTCCTCGAGGTTGGTTGAGACGAAGCGGAAATCAGCTCACCGGGTTGCCTTCGGCATCCAGCACCGGCAGCGGGCCGACGCCTTCATCCAGCGTGACGAGGTCAGCAAAAATCCACGCGCCGACATGGCTGGTCGGCACCACACGGTACCACTGGCCATCTTCGCTCACACCGACAACCGCCAGCCGCTCGCCAACAGCGGCCCAGCCGCGGCGCTGGGCATCCGCGCCTGGCGCAGCCCGCAGGTTGACCGTCTCAACATTGGCCGTCGTGGTGACGGTCGCATTGGCCGCCAGCACCTCCGGCATCACGCCGCCGGGGTAGGACAGCGCACTGACAGGCACCCAGCCGCTGTGCTCGCCATCAGAGACAAACACGCGGTCGCCGTCCACCATCAGCAGGTCCACGACCGTGCCCTGCTCCAGCCGACCGAGTTCTGCGGCTTCGGCGCTTGGCCCGGCCCGCAGCACGGCAAAGTTAGTCACCGCTGCCTGGCTCTCTGCTGGCGTTGTATCCGGGAGTTCCTCCAGATCGCCCTCATAGGCGAAGGCCAGCGCCGTGCCCCAGCCGACCGTCCCGTCGAGCGTTTCAACCTGCACCCATTCACCGTCGCTGCTGCGCCCGACGATATTGACCGGCGTGCCGGGGTCAAGCCGCCCGATACCGCGGGCATCATACGCCGGAACTGCCCGCAGATTGGCGAAACCCTGCACCGCCGCATTGACCATCGGCACGTCGGGCATCTCGCCACCCATGAAGGCCAGCGCACGCGGTAGCACCCAGCCGCTGCTGCCGTCCTCGGCCTGCACATAGACCCACTCGCCATCAGTAGCGGAAACCGTCACCACCGTACCTGCCGTCAGACGCACCGAACTGCGTGCGTTGATATCCGGCGCTTCCCGCAGGTTGGCAAAGGCCACCACAACGCCCTGAGTGGCTCCCAGTGACATATCCGGCAGGTCGGAGACATCGCCTTCAAAGTCAAGGCCATCCGTGCGGCCCCAGCCCACCGTGCCGTCACTGGTCACCAGCTTGACCCAGGCGCCATCACTGGTGCGCCCGATCAACTGCACTTCGGTGCCCGGCTCAAGCCGCCCGTAGTCATTGGCGTTGATATCCGGCACAACGCGCACAAACAGGAAGTTGCGGACTGTCGCGGGCAGTCCCTCGCCCCCCTGAGCACTGACCACTGCCACACTGGTAAGCAGCAGGGCCACTACCAGGAAGAGCGTCAGACTCCGACGATTAACCCTCATCTTGATCTTCTCCTCACTCTTTTATAAAGGGTAGTTCTTCAATACTCCCCTAACAGGATTTGTACTCTAATGATACCACACTGTCAAGGCGGTTATGGCCTGTCCAAACGTTAAATTCGAGGGTTCCGACGCTGTCGGAGGCCCTTCACCGGGCAGAGTCGTCCTGTTCTCGCACCACGGCTCAGCCCCTGCTAGAATGGAAGCAGCGCATCCTCGGCGAAAGCCCCACGACAGAATCGGATACTGGCATGATCGGCACACTCATCAACATGATCACCGTGGCCATCGGCAGCAGCACCGGCCTGCTCATCGGCGAGCGACTGCCGGAGCGAATACAGCAGTCGGTTGTCACCGGGCTGGGCCTGGTCACGCTGACCGTTGGCCTGCAGAATGCGTTGCAAACCGGCAATATCATCATTCCGCTGCTGAGCATCGGCCCTGGCGTGATTCTGGGCGAGATGCTGGATATTGACGGGTGGCTCAACGCCTTTGGCGGCTGGCTGCAGAGCCGTTTTGCCGGGCAGCCGCAGGCCGCAGCCAACGGCGACGATCCCCGCGCCCGCTTCATCAACGGTTTTGTGACGGCCAGCCTGGTCTTCTGCATCGGCCCCCTGACCTTCATCGGCTCGATTCAGGACGGCATGACCGGGGACTACCAGCTTCTGGCGATCAAGAGCGTGCTGGACGGCTTCGCCTCGCTGGCTTTTGCCTCCGCGATGGGCATCGGCGTCACGTTCAGCATCATCACGATCCTGGTGCTGCAGGGGGGGCTGGCGCTGCTGGGGACGGTGGCGGGTGAGGTCATGAGCGCCGCCATGATCACAGAGATGACGGCCACAGGCGGCCTGCTCCTGATCGGGCTGTCGCTGGTGCTGCTCGACGTCAAACAGCCGCGCATGGCCAACTTCCTGCCCGCCCTGGTCATCGCGCCGCTGCTTGTCGCCCTTGGTGAGGCATTGGGGATTCCGATATATCCGCTTTAATCATCAGGCCAAATGGGACGATAATCGCAGCCGCCGCCCAT
>JALSTC010000006.1 GCA_026983935.1 Ardenticatenia bacterium | reverse complement strand
GACTGGACGGCAATTATCTGCAAACGCCTTACGAAGTGCCGTTCATCGTGCCATAAAGGGCATGGCTGCACCGATTGGGAGGCGGAAAAGCCCTATCCATGCGGTAGGGCTTTTTTGTGTGCGGGGAAGTAAGTATATGTAGTTGGATTTATGGGCAGTATAGATTGAACAACTGCGGAACAAATGGCACGCTGCACCACAGGTTCATCGCATCGATCAGAAAGGCAGCGGCTCCTGTACCGATCACACAGGCGACGGCCAGACAGCCACATCCAATGGCCACCCAGCGGCCCGTATTGCTGCCCCCCTCTTCCTCATAATCATAGTATTCATACCCCGGCGCAGGTGGTGCATAGGGCTGTTGCGCAGCCGGCGCGCCGTAAGCTGGCTGCTGTGGCTGCGGCGCGGCATAAGCCGACTGCGGCTGTGGCGGCGTGGAAGCGGCCGGGGGAGCAGCGTATCCGGGAGGCTGGGCCGTCGAGCCGATCATGGTTTCCTGCTGGGACACAGGGGGCGGGGCCTGCACTGCGCCACCTTCATAGCCCAGCGTGACCGTCTCGCCCAGACCGATCATGTCACCGTTGACCAGTGGACGTGCACCGGTGACGCGCTGCCCGTTGATAAATGTGCCGTTGGTGGACCCCAGGTCTTCCAGTGTGTAACCGCTGGGAGTGCGGGTCATGCGGCAGTGATGCCGGCTGACCTCAGGGTCATTGATCACGATATCATTGGTAATATCACGCCCCAGTGCCACAATGTCTTTGTTCAGCTCATATACCTGATTGGGTTGTGGTCCACGGCGAACAACGAGCCGAAAGCCGCCGTTGCCTTGCATATGCTGCCTCCTCATTCGGCCAGGGAGGGGGAACTCGCCCTGATAAAGACTACGTTGACGTTGGAAGTATAGGAGTATTGCGGATGGCTGTCAAATCACCTTGAAGGTGGGCGGTGACGGTTGTATAACTCAAATGGATGGCTGCGATCAAGGAGTGAGGCATGGTTTCCAGGACGTTGATAGCGGGTGGGTGTGTGATGCGGCCCGGCGGTGAATGGCCGGTGGGATGGCTGCTGATCGAGGATGGCTGTATTGCCCGGATGGGGGAAGGAGCAGCGCCCGATATTCCGGGTGTGGAGCGGATAGATGCATGGGGGCATTACGTGCTGCCGGGTTTCATTGATGTGCACGTCCACGGCGCTGTTGGCTGTGACACGATGGACGGCAGCCCGGAATCGCTGGTGAAGATGGCTCGTTTCTATGCGCAGCACGGCACGACGGCATTCCTGCCAACGACCTGGACGGAATCCCGTGAGAAGATCATGGCCGCCCTGGAGGCCGTCTCGGAAGTCATGAACCGCCCGACCGGCGGCGCGGCGATCCTCGGCGCGCACATGGAGGGGCCGTATATCAGCGAGGAGAAGCGCGGCGCGCAGGATATCCGCCACGTCCGGCGGGCAGGCCGTGAAGAGGCGCTGGCTTTTCTGGATACCGGCATTGTCCGCCTGATTGCACTTGCGCCGGAGTATCCGGAAAATCACTGGCTGATCGAGGAGGCATCACGGCGCGGCATCGTGGTTTCTGTGGCGCATACGCAGGCCGGGCCGGAAGATATCGCCCGTGCGGTTGAACTCGGCCTGCGGCAGGCAACGCATACGTTCAACGCCATGATCGGGCTGCACCATCGTCGACCAGGGACGGTCGGCGCGGTGCTGGCCGAGGATGCGATCATGTGCGAGTTGATCGCCGACGGAATCCATGTGCACCCGCTGGTGATGAAGCTCATCGTCCGCGCTAAGGGGCTGGACAGGGTCATACTCATCACTGACGCGGTAAATCCCACGGGTCTGCCGGATGGGGACTATAAGCTGGAAGATCGCTCTATTGTGGTGAAGGACGGTCGGGTGCTGCTGCCGGATGGTACGCTGGCGGGCAGTACGCTGACGATGGACGAAGGTCTGCGCCAGATCATGCGTGCGGCGAGCCTGCCGCTTGCTGAGGTCTGGCCGCTGACGAGTCTCAATGCTGCCCGGCAGTTTGGCCTTGATGACCATAAAGGAATGCTGGCAGAAGGCTATGACGCCGATATTGTGCTGCTGGATGAAGATTATCACGTTCGGTTGACGATGGTCGGCGGGGAAATTGTGCATCAGGCCTGATTTCTGGGAACCATCCGGGCCATCCGGGCGTCTTTAGAGTGAACCGAATCCTTGGAGATAGATTACGGAAAGGATGCCTGGAAATGAAACGTATTGGTGTGCTGAGCCTGACGATCATACTGCTGCTGGGGAGTGTCTGGCCGGTGCTTGCCGACGGCATCATCCTCCCGCCGCCGCGTCCCCCCGGCCCGTTTACCGATCCGCCCTGGCTGACGATTCGTTACCATCATGTGGACGTGACCATTGACAACCAGGTGGCCACGACCCGCATTGATCAGGTGTTCGTCAATGAGGGCGAGGCTGTTGCGGAAGGGACGTACATCTTCCCCGTGCCGCAGGGGGCAACGGTCAGCGAGTTCACCATGTGGGTGGACGGCCAGCCGATCCAGCCGGAGCTGCTGGAAGCTGATGAAGCCCGCCGGATTTACGACGATATTGTGCGCCGGATGCGCGATCCGGCTTTGCTGGAATATGTGGGTACGAACGCCATCCGGGCCAACGTGTTCCCGATCGCGCCCGGCGAGGAACGGCGCATCGAGATCGAGTACCAGGAAGTGCTGGACGTGGAGAACGGGCTGGTGCACTATGTGTATCCGCTCAATACCGAGCGCTTCAGCGCCCGCCCGCTGGAAGATGTGGCCGTCACGGTCGAGATCATCTCCAATGATCCCGTCCAGGCCGTCTACAGCCCCAGCCATCCTGTGGCTGTTGACCAGCCGGACGAATTCCATGCACGGGTGGGCTATGAGGCCCGCAATGTGCGCCCGGACACCGACTTCAGCCTGTACTACAGCGTTTCGCCCGATGATATTGATCTCAACCTGCTGACCTATCGCGAGAGCGCCGATGAAGACGGCTTCTTCATGCTGCTGCTCGCGCCGCCGCTGGAAGTGCCGGAAGAGGAAGTGATCCCCAAGGACGTGATCGTGGTGCTGGATCAGTCCGGCAGTATGTTTGGCGACAAATGGGATCAGGGGCGTGCCGCCGTTGAATACGTGCTGGACAACCTGAACCCCGAAGACCGCTTCAACGTGATCGTGTTCAGCACGGGCTATCGTGTCTATGCCAACGAGCTGCAAAGCCCCGCCGAGGCGGAGAATGCGATCCGGTGGGTCAATGGATTGGAAGCCATCGGCGGCACAGATATTGACGGCGCGCTGAGTGCGGCGCTGGACATGGCCGATCCGGAGCGGGCGACGGTTGTGCTCTTCATCACCGACGGCGTGCCCACCGAAGGCGTGACCGAGATTGACCAGATACTGGCTCATGCGGAAGAAAGTGCGCCGGATAATGTGCGGCTGTTCAGCTTCGGCGTCGGCGACGATGTGGACACGTTCCTGCTGGATGAGCTGGCGCAGGAGAATCGGGGCACGAGCGCCTACGTCCGCCCCGGCGAGCGTATTGACGAGGAAGTGAGCGGTCTCTATACCAAGATCAACGCACCGGTGCTGACCAACATCACGCTGGAGTTCGACGGTGTTGTGGTCGAGGATATGTATCCGGCGGAGCCGCTGCCCGATCTGTTTGCCGGGACGCAGATGGTCATCGTGGGCCGCTACCGCGACAGCGCGGAGGATGTGACCATTCGTCTGAGCGGAGAAGTGAACGGCGAGCGGCAGACGTTCGTCTATGAAGGGCTGGACTTCCCGGCCAACGCGGGCGGTGGTTCCGGCACGGATGCCGAGGTGTTCATCCCCCGTCTGTGGGCCACGCGCCGCATCGGGGCGCTGCTCAACCAGATCAGGCTGCAGGGCGAAAACCCCGAACTCGTGGACAGCGTGGTGCGGCTCAGCCTGCGCTACGGGATCATCACGCCGTACACCTCTTTCCTCATTCAGGAGGAGGACATCTTCACGCAGACCGGCTTCCGTGAGGTGCAGGAAGAAGCGGCGGTGAGCATGGATCAGGCCTTTGCGCCGTCCTCCGGTGCGGCGGCTGTTGACGCGGCGGAAGCTATCGGCGGGGCGATGGGGGCCGAAGCACCGGCAGCCATGCCGACGGCAATGACTCTTGGCAATGGCGGGCAGGTTGTGGAGACCCGCGATGTCATCCGCCAGGTGCTTGATAAGACGTTTATCTTCCAGAACGGCGTCTGGATTGACACGACTTACGAGGCGGACACCATGACCCCGATACCGGTCACGTTTTTGAGTGACGAATACTTCGCTCTGGTGGCGGAGAATCCGTCGCTGGGCGATTACTTCGCGCTCGGCCAGCATGTGATTGTGGTGGTTGATGGAACCGTCTATGAGGTTGTGCCGGAGTAGCATTGCAAGCCGGCGTAGAGTTGCCAGAGAGCGGGTCGTGAAAACGGCCCGCTCTTGCTGCTTATGGCCGCTGTGGGGTGAGGGCCATTTCCATATACATGACCGGCTCCGGTCCCTCGCCCAGATCGAGGTCAATGGTGCGTCCGTAGTCGAAGCCGAGGCGGCGGTAAAGCCGCAGCGTGTCGTAATTGCGCAGCGCCACGCCGATCTCCACGCGATCCATTGCCATTTCGCGGGCGGCTTCGATCAATTTGCGGATGATGGCGCTGCCCACGCCCTGCCCACGCCAGCGCTTGCCGACGATCAGATCGCTGATCTCGGCGGTGTTGGGCCACAGGGTGAGCTGCCCGAAGCCGATCGGCGTCCCGTCCGGCAGTTCTGCAACGAGTCCCAGCCCGCGCCGGTTGAGCGCGGTCTTCTGGCTGTGACGCAGCAGGCGCTCCACATCTTCCAGCGTGCGATCGGCCAGGCAGTGACGCTGCAGCGCCGGGGTATCTTCTGGAAGGGCAGGGCGCAGATGCCAGGGCACACTGGAAGGCGTGGCCTCATCGGAGGCCGCAGAAGCCGATCGCGGCACGGCGTTCTCAGCGGCTTTCATGCTGATCGGTGGTTTCCTCGCTGATCCACTGCAGGTAGTCGGTGGAGCCGCGCACAACTGGCAGCGCGATAATCTCTGGCACATCGTAGCTGTGCAGGGCTTTGACGGTCTCTATCAGCGTATCGAAGACGCCTGCCCGCGTTTTGACGATCATCAACACTTCGGCGGCATCTTCGATCTGGCCTTTCCACATGAAGAGCGATTGTACGGGAGCCAGGTTGACGCATGCCGCCAGTTTGCGTTCAATCAGGGTGCCTGCAATGCGGCGGGCCTGCTCCTCGGATTCGGTGGTGATGAAGGCGACCAGATAGTCATCCATCGGTTTTTGCCCTCCGGGATCGGTGGCTGGCGTGCTGCTGTCAGTATACCGGGTGTGGATGCAGAGACAAGATCGGCGCTGCGTCGGGATGCCGTCAGCCAGCCGTTGTGTATGGCGGTTTGCCTGCCTGTATAATAACGATATGAATGTGTGCAGATGGCGACTCTTGCTGTTTTTGGGAATGCTGCTGTCGGGGATGCTGGCCTGCAACCTGCCGGTGGGTGTACCCCGCGCTACACCCACCCTCGCCCCGACGCATACGCCGTCGGATACGCCGGTGATGACCCTGACGCCAACGCCGACGGCGACCCCTTCCCTCACCGCCACGCCGAGCCGCACGCCGACATGGACACCGACGGCCACTGGTACGGCTTCCTTCACGCCAACGCCAACGCAGACATCCAGCCCGACGACGACCGTCACGCCCAGTGATACGCCATCGGTCACAGTCACGCCCAGCCTGACCTGGACGGCGACCGCCACGCTTTCCCGGACGCCGCTGCCCAGCCTGATGCCTTCGCATACGC
>JALSTC010000005.1 GCA_026983935.1 Ardenticatenia bacterium | reverse complement strand
TTATATAGCTATCCCTGGTATCCCTGCGCGCGAATCTCATGAGGCAACTGCCCGCCTATCCAGCAGCATTTGTTCCAATGCTGGAGAAGATAGAGAGAATAGGGATCGAGGATGCTACCCAACCGCGAACTTAGTTATTTTGAGGAAATTCATCAGCATAAGCATACATAACAAGTGGTTTTGCAGTATAACACACAGTTTAAGTGGCGCTGGCATTCAGAGTCAAACCGCGCTGATCAAGCTGCTGCCACTTGTGATAGCGTGCAATCTGTTATTCCCGTTTATAAATTACGCAGTTGACTGTACTGCTTGAACCGCTTCGACAATCGCCAAGGCGGCGTTTGATTTTCTTGCAATAGCAATAAGAGAAAGCCCACGTTTTTCGTATACTACGGGGTATAATCATATTGGTAATCGCCAGGCCGCTGCTAGACAGAGGGCGACAGGCCATTTGAAGGGAGGCCCCGTGAGAACAGTGACATCATTCAACAATGACTGGCTTTTCGCACCGGAGAAGTTGTCATTAGATGTACCTGATAGTACCTTTATGCCGATCACGTTGCCCCACACCAATGTAATTTTTCCTCATCACAACTTTGATAATCGCGAATATCAGTTCATCTCAACATATCGAAAGCGTTTTGCACTGCCAGAAGCGCGCAAAGGCCGACGTGTCTATGTGGATTTTGACGGTGCGATGATCGCCAGTACAGTAAGCATCAACGGCCACACATTTTCAGAATATCGGGGCGGCTATACCCCGTTCTCACATGATCTGACCGAATATCTGAACGACTCAGGAGAGAATATTCTCACCGTGCACCTTGATTCTAATGAGCGCCCAGATATTCCTCCCTATGGCTACGTTGTGGATTACCTCACTTTCGGCGGCATCTACCGGGATGTCAGGCTGCGTATGGTGGAACCATGCCATATCACCGGCGTATTTGTGCGTCCCCAGGACGTTCTGACAGACGCGCCAGGACTTGAGGTGGATGTCTGGATTCGGAATCAAGATGACACTGCTCGTGCGATCGATGTGAAGGCTGATCTGCTTGGGATAGACGGTGAACAATATAGCAGTGCACAGAGCACTGGTGTTGTTATCCCTGCTGGGGAAGAGCGGCTGGCTACCATACGGTTCGCCTCTTTGCCACAGATTGAACGTTGGTCACTGGATGTACCAGCCCTGTACGAGTTGCAAGCCCGGCTGATGGAAGCCGACGACCTGTTGGATGTCCAGACCGAGCGATTCGGCTTCCGCGAGGCTGAGTTTCGAACAGATGGCGGGTTCTACCTGAACGGAAAACGCATCGACCTGATCGGACTCAATCGACATCAGACATACCCCTACATTGGCGCAGCCGCTCCGCCTCGCCTCCAGCGTCAGGATGCCGATATTCTCAAACATGAACTGGGTGTGAACATCGTTCGGACTTCGCACTATCCGCAGTCGCCGCATTTTCTGAATCGATGTGACGAAATCGGCCTGCTTGTCTTTGAGGAAATCCCCGGTTGGCAGTATATCGGCGATGCCGATTGGCAGGCCCTCAGCCTGCGTGATGTACGGGCAATGATCGAACGCGACCGCAACCATCCTTCAATCATTCTCTGGGGAGTGCGCATCAACGAATCGCCGGATAACGACAGTTTCTATACACAGACAAACGCGCTTGCCCATGAACTTGATCCTACACGGCAAACAGGTGGAGTGCGCAACATATGGGAAAGTGAGTTCCTGGAAGATGTCTTCACGTACAATGACTTTTCCAATAACATCCGCGAACCCATCCATACACCACACCTGGTTACCGAGTTCAACGGCCACATGTTCCCGACCAAGAGCTGGGATCAGGAAGAACGTCTGATCGAGCATGCCATGCGCCACGCCTGGATACAGAATAAGCAGCTCGGTATGACGCGGGTTGCAGGGGCAATTGGCTGGTGTGCCTTTGACTACAATACCCATCAAGAATTTGGTTCCGGCGATCGTATTTGCTATCACGGTGTGATGGATATCTTCCGACTACCGAAATACGCGGCCTTTTGGTACGAGAGCCAGATTTCGCCGGATGTCAGACCTGTATTGCGTGCTGCCACTATCTGGTCAATGGGCGACCGCAGCGAAGGCGGTAACGATCCGTTGGTTGTTTTCAGTAACTGTGATGAAATCGAGGTCTTTGTGGGGGACGAGTCCTTGGGGCGTTACACACCAGATCGGGAGAGTTTCCCCCATCTGCCCCACGCCCCCTACCGTATTCCGATGGCGCGACATTTGACCTGGGGACGGGCGTTCGCCGATCTGCGGCTGATCGGCTATGTGCAGGGCAAAGCTGTTGCTGAACAGCGTATCGCAGCGGACGGGCTGCCGAATGCGCTGATCCTTGCGCCGGACGTAGGTGAATTACAGGCCGACGGCGCGGATATGACCCGGCTGGTCTTCAAAATCGTGGATCGCTACGGCAACCGACTGCCCTATACAAACCAGATAGTGACATTTGAGCTGGATGGACCAGCAGAACTGATCGGCGAGAATCCGTTCGCATTGATGGGCGGGCAGGCGGCACTCTACATAAAAGCCTGCCGCGATCCCGGTACTGTCACCGTTCGCGCTACAACGCCGCGCCTGCCCCCGGCCAGTGTGGCGATTGTCATTCGTTGACGGACACTGCCGGCCGCCATGCGCTAATGATAGGCTGGCAGCCAGTTACCATGCGCTTCAATCAGGTCATCCACCAATGACCAGATCTGCTCCAGATCAAGCTCGGCGGCAGTGTGGGGGTCCAGCATGGCCGCATGGTAGATATGCTCGCGTTTGCCCGTGAGGGCCGCCTCAACGGTGAGCGTCTGTACATTGATGTTGGTCTGCATCAGCGCAGCCAGATGCGGCGGCAGCGCACCCACGTGTGTGGGTTGCAGGCCGTTCCTGTCCACCAGGCAGGGCACTTCCACACAGCAGCCCTGCGGTAGATTATCAATCAGACCGTGGTTTATCACATTGCCATTGATCACACGCGGAACGCCCGTCTCCATGCTATGAATGATATAGGCACCGTATTCGTGCGTACGCTCCACGGTGAGCGGTTCATCGTGATCTTCCAGTGCTTCCCGCAGGTCTTCCCATTCCGCGATCTGGACTTCGCAGCGGCGGATGTATTCATCTAGCGGGATGTTAAAGCGCTCGATCAAATCTGGACGATCACGCTTGATGAACCATGGCACATACTCGCTGAAATGCTCGCTTGATTCAGTCGCGAAGTAACCCAGCCGCTGTAACACCTCATAGCGTACGCGGTTCCAATCCGGGACGCGCCCTTCCGCGATCACCCTGCGGATCAGCGGGTAAAGGTCTTCGACAGTGCCATCCGCACGTTTGCGCTCGAATCGTAGATAAAAGGCCATGTGATTGATTCCGGCGCATAGATAGTTGATCTCCTCAATCGGCACGTCAATATCTGCGGCAAGCTGTTCTGCCGTACCCTGGACACTGTGGCACAGCCCGACCGTCTTGATATTCGTCGCTCGATGCATGGCCCAGACGATCGTCGCCATTGGGTTGACGTAATTCAGGTGGAAGGCGTCCGGGCAGAGCGACTCCATGTCGCGGGCAATATCCAGGAATACGGGGATTGTGCGCAAGCCGCGCATGATGCCGCCGATGCCCAGCGTATCGGCGATGGTCTGGCGCAGGCCATATTTCTTGGGGATTTCAAAGTCGACCACTGTGGCCGGTTTATAGCCGCCGACCTGAAACATGCTGATGACGTAATCCGCGCTATCTAGCGCCCGGCGGCGATCTGTGGTCGTTTCGATAACCGGCTGAACGTCCAGCGCCCGCGCCACTTTATGCGCCACGATTTCGGAAGTGTGCAGGCGTTCGGCATCAATATCGTGCAGGCTCAGTGTGGAATCAGCCAATTCCGGAAAGCTGAGGATATCTCCGATCAGATTCCGGGCGAAAACCGTACTGCCCGCACCGATGAATGCGATCTTCGGCATGGTTTACCTCACAGGAAGGGTTGTGCCTATATGCCCCGGCAGGGTCAGCGCATGTGATTCTGGATGGCTTCGCTTACTTGCCGGATCCGAGAGTCAGGCCCTGAATAAAGTACCGTTGTAGAAAAATAAACACAATGATGGTGGGCAGTGTGGCCAGCAGCGCCCCCGCCGTGATCAACGGCCAGTCGGTGGTGTACTGTCCCTGCAGGGTTGCCAGACCCGCCGTCACCGGTCGCAACGAATCAGAACTGACCAGGATCAGCGCCCATAGAAAATCGTTGAACACCCACGTGAACTCAAGTGTGGCCAGCGCCGCCAGCGAGGGCAGACTCAGCGGTAGCATAATCTGCCAGTAGATACGGAATTCGTTGCAGCCGTCTACCCGTGCCGCGTCCAGGATTTCCCCGGGAACTGTCCGCATGAAGTTGCGCATGACAAAAGTGCAGAAGCCTAGCTGGAAGGCCACATGGATCATGATCAGCGCCCCGTAAGTATCATACAGCCCCAGGGCATTGGTCAGCCGAAAAACGGGTAGTAGTAGTATCTGAAAGGGCAACATCGTCCCCGCCACATACATGAAATAGATCAGGATGTTACCCCGGAACCTGAATCGCGCCAGCGCGTAGGCGCTCAATGACGAGAGGAATAGCATCCCAAAAAGCGAGGGGATGGTGATGATGAAGCTGTTCAACAGATAGTTGTTGATTCGGGCTTCTGACCAGGCCCGGACAAAATTGCTGGCGTCAAGCGCACGGGGCAGGCTCCAGAAACCGTTGATCATGATGTCATCCATTGTGCGAAATGACGTGAACAGCGCAGCGATAATGGGGAGCAGCCATAATAAGGTGAGCAGAGTCAGTATGATGTACTTTCCGGCAGTCGCCAGTCCCTGCTGCCGCTTGCTCAGTCCCGTAACCTGACGAGCATTCTGCCTGACACCAACTGCAGTTGTCATGATTCCCCCTCAATATTCCAGCTCGCTGCGGATGGTGCGCCATAGGTAGAAACTGATGAAGATGAGACTGATGGCAAACAGCACCACTGCAATAGCCGCACCATAGCCCATTTCGTAGTTGTTGAAGGCCTCCATGTACATCAGGTTCGCCAGCACCTCGGTCCCGGTATTGCCCCGTGTCATGATCTGTACCAAATCAAAGGCACGCAGTGAATCGATGATCGAGATCACGATCACAATGGTTGTCACCGGTCCAAGCAGCGGCAGCACAACCCGGCGGAATAACTGCCAGCGGTTAGCCCCATCCACGACCGCAGCCTCAATGAGAGTCGGATCGATGTTCTTCAGCCCGGCCAGGTAGAGCACCATCACATAGCCCACCTGCCGCCAGACGGCCGCGATGATGATCGCCCAGATGGCAAGCCCTTCATCGGCTAGCCACCCCGGCGGCTCCATCACACCTGCTGCCCGCAAAAATGAATTAATCAGTCCCAGGCGGGGATTGTATATCCACGACCAGACCAGACCGATTACGGGGAATGAAAGAATCAGAGGCGCATAGAAGCTGACTTTATACCACCTGCCGCCGCGCATTTCGTTGTTGAAAACAAGGGCCAGCCCCAGCCCGAGCGTCGTTGGCACGGTGATGAACACCGCCAGCCAGCGAGCATTGTTGCGTAGCGCTACGATGAAGTCGTCCGCCGGGCCACGATCCGCAAATTGCCCGAAGCCAAAAAGCCGCTGGTAGTTATACAGACCGTTGTAGGTGGGGGTAGAGACACCGTCCCAGTTGGTCACGCTGAGGTAAAAAGTATAGATAGTTGGCCCGATGATCCAGACCAGGTACAGCACGAGCGGCACGAGCAAAAACAGGTAGGGCACAGCCCTGCGTGGGACACGAGGCAGCAGGCTGCCCA
>JALSTC010000004.1 GCA_026983935.1 Ardenticatenia bacterium | reverse complement strand
TCACCCGGGGGGGGTGTGGGGGCAGTGCGCAGTGCTTGCTTGCAGGGTGCTTTTGGCAGTCGGTAGGGGGGCAGGTATAATCAGCGCGTTTTGCTCAGATCACCGGGGGAGCCGTGCGGAACCGCCGACAATATGGAGACATCACGTGCGTGCACTGATTACTGGGGCAGAAGGATTTGCCGGGGGGCACTTGAGCCGGCTGCTGCGTTCGCTGGAACCCGATCTGCAGTTAATCGGGACAGTGTATCGAGCTGCGGCGGAGTCGCCCGCCCTGGCGGTGCTTGACGAAGCCGTGCGGCTTGATCTGCGTGATCCGGATGCTGTACGGGACATGTTGGAATCGTTCCGCCCCGATTTTATTTACCACCTGGCTGCGCAGGCCTTCGTCCCCCGTTCGTTTGAGTACCCATGGGAGACACTGGAGAACAATATTCGTTCACAGCTCAACCTGCTTCATGGCGCGGTGCAGCTTGGGCTTAAGCCGCGTGTGCTGGTCGTCAGCTCGGCGGAAATCTATGGCACAGTGCCTCCGGAACGCCTGCCGATTACTGAGGACTTCCCGCTGATGCCGTCGAATCCCTACAGCGTCAGCAAAGTGGGGCAGGATATGCTTGGCCTGCAATACTTCCTCAGCCACCAGTTGCCGATCGTCCGGGTGCGGCCTTTCAATCACATCGGCCCGGGGCAGAACACCCGCTTTGTTGCACCGGCATTTGCTACCCAGATCGCACGCATTGAGCAGGGGGTGCAGCCCCCTGTGATTGAGGTGGGCGATCTCTCGCCGCAGCGAGACTTCACCGATGTGCGCGATGTCGTCCGGGCCTACCATGCCGCGCTGACCAGAGGCAAACCCGGCGCTGTTTACAACGTCTGCTCCGGCAGGGCCTACAGCGTCCAGTATTTGCTGGATACGCTGTTGAGCTTCAGCACCGTGTCTGTGGAGGTGCGTGTCGATCCGGCGCGGCTGCGCGTGGTCGATCGACCGGTTGTGCTTGGATCCGCCCGGCGATTGAAGATGGATACCGGTTGGGAACCGTCGATTCCGTTTGAGCAGAGTTTGCGCGATGTATTGGAAGAATGCCGTGAGCGTGTCTCACGTGGTGAACAATAATCCCCCTCTGAACTTTTCAAGGAGATAACCTGTCTATGGCAAAAAGAGCATTGATCACGGGAATCACCGGTCAGGATGGATCGTACCTGGCCGAATTTCTGCTTTCGCAGGGCTACGATGTCTATGGCCTGGTGCGCCGCACCAGCACAATCAATTTCTCTCGCATTCACCACATCCAGGATCGTGTTACGTTGATTTCCGGGGACATGCTGGATCAGACATCGTTGATGTCGGCCCTGGAGCAGAGCGAAGCGGAAGAAGTCTACAACCTGGCGGCGCAGAGCTTCGTGCAGACGTCATGGTCGCAGCCAGTGTTTACCGGCGACGTGACCGCGCTGGGCGTGACCCGCCTGCTCGATGCCATCCGCAAAGTGAATCCACGCATTCGCTTCTATCAGGCATCCAGCAGTGAAATGTTTGGCAAAGTGCGGGAAGTGCCTCAGCGGGAGACAACGCCGTTCTATCCGCGCAGCCCTTACGGCGTGGCAAAGGTATACGGCCACTGGATCACGGTGAACTATCGGGAGAGCTACGGCCTGCACGCGACAAGCGGGATTTTGTTCAACCATGAAAGCCCACGTCGGGGTCTGGAGTTTGTGACGCGCAAGGTCACGCATGCCGTGGCCCGCATCAAACTGGGGTTGGACGAATACGTCTATCTGGGCAACCTGGATTCCCGACGGGACTGGGGCTTTGCCGGGGACTATGTCCGCGCCATGTGGTTGATGCTCCAGCAGGACGAGCCGGACGATTACGTGATTTCAACCGGTGAGACTCACTCCGTGCAGGAACTGGTGGAAGTGGCATTCAGCCACGCCGGTCTGGACTGGCAGGCGCACGTTCGCCAGGATGAGCGCTTCATGCGCCCGGCGGAAGTTGATCTGCTGGTCGGGGACTCCTCCAAAGCAGGGCATGTGCTTGGATGGGAGCCGCAGGTTCATTTTCGTGAGTTGATTCAGATGATGGTGGATGCGGATATGCAGGTTGTGCAGGAGATGATAGAGCAAGGGCGAATTGACGTGAATCATGCTGGTTGATACGCACTGTCATCTGGACTTTGAGCGTTATGAGGAAGATCGGGGGGCGGTGCTTGATCGCGCTGCGGAGGCCGGGGTCATCGCCATCATAAATCCGGCGGTCGATCTTGCCAACAGCGCTGTCGTTTGTGATCTGGCGGCGGCGCATCCATCGATTTTTGCCGCCGTCGGTATTCATCCGAACAGTGCGGCTGATTTTTCCTCTGAACAGATCGCGCGGCTGCAAGCGCTGGCCGGACGGGAGAAGGTGGTCGCTGTTGGCGAAATTGGCCTCGATTATTACCGTGACTACTGTCCTGTATCCATGCAGAAGCGGGCTTTTGAGGCCCAGCTTGCTCTGGCCGCCGAGGTGTCGCTGCCGGTGATCATTCACAACCGGGAAGCCGGGGAAGATGTGTTGGCTGTTCTAAGGGATTGGGTCGCCAGTCTGAACAGCCCCCTTCAAGATCGGCCCGGTGTGCTGCACTCATTTTCCGCGCCGCTGGCAATGGCTGAGACCGCCATCGAATTGGGTTTTTACATTGGCATCACAGGCCCTGTGACGTTTAAGAAGGCCGAGGAACTGCGGCGGATCGTGGCTGCAGTGCCCGCCGATCGTCTGCTGGTGGAGACAGATGGCCCCTTTCTGACTCCACATCCGTATCGGGGCAGACGCAATGAGCCGGCCTATGTGCGTTATATTGTGGAACGGATTGCCTCAGTGCGCGGCGTGACCTTTGATGATATTGCCCTGCAGACCACACAAAATGCCCGGCGGCTGTTTGGCCTACCACTGGATATCGCTGCTGACTGAGGCTGCCAGTCACGAGCATCAGACACATAAACAGTGCCCCCGCTTCATTGGCGGGGGCATGAGGTTATCTGGCGAAGGTACGGGTTATCTGACTAGTTGGCCGGAGCCGGAGCCGGTGGCAGCGGCGGTGCGCCGGGTGCACCAGCGCCGGGCCGCAGACCGGGGCGTCCGTCCACCGGACGGCCTTCCGGCCTCTGGGGGAAGGAGTGGTTCATGGCATTGGTGAAAGCTTCCTCCAGCCCGGCGATCAGGTTGTCCGCCTGTTCCTGAGTGAGGTGTCCATCAGTTACTGCCTGATTGATGTGCTCGGTGGCGGTGGCGACTGCGGCGGCAACCACATCTTCAGGGGCAACGCCGTTGGCTTCCGCGACCTCGGCCAGCGTGGTCAGGCCCTGTTCACGTGCCTGGGCCAGCATCTCGCGAGGCTCCATGCCAGTGGCATCTGCCAGCGCGCCGATCAGCGTCTGGGCACCTGCTTCACGAAGGCGGTCAATGCCGGGGCGCTGCGGACGGTCGGGCAGGGGGTGGTTCATGGCGTTGGTGAAGGCTTCCTCCAGCCCGGCGATCAGGTTGTCCGCCTGTTCTTGGGTGAGGTTCCCGTCGGTGACCGCCTGGTTGATGTGCTCGGTGGCATCGGCGACGGCAGCAGCGACCACGTCCTCAGGGGCAACGCCGTTAGCTTCCGCGATTTCGGCCAGCGTGGTCAGCCCCTGCTCCTGTGCCTGGGCCAGCATGTCGGCCACGTCCATACCGGTGGCTTCCGCCAGCGCATTGACGAGCGTCCGGATTCCTGCTTCCCGGATGCGGTCAGCCACAGGGTGCCGCTGACGTTCGGGGATCGGCTGGTTCATCAGCTCGGTCAGATTGGCATCCAGGTTTGCCAGGATTTCATCCGCCTGCTCCTGAGACAGTCTGCCGTTCTCGACTGCCTGATTGATACGCTCGGTGATATTGGCGGAAGCTTCTGCCACGACGGCGGCGGGATCGATGCCGTTCGCTTCGGCAACCTGGGCCAGTGTGGTGGTGCCCGGTTCGACGTCGGCCAGCAGTTCCTGCGGGGCCATGCCGGTCATATCGGTGAGTGCTGCGACCAGCGCCGCTGCGCCAATCAGGGGATGGTCGCGGGGCGGTTCCTGTGCGGATGCGATGCTCACGCCCAGCGTCAGGACAATTGTGGCTACCAGTAGAATGCTCAGTCGTTTATACCAGGTGTTCATTATGTTCCTCCGTTGGTTTGAATGTTTGACGGAATTGCTTCCGACAACTTCCTGTGAACTGTCCCTATCATGCCCGGAAGTTGTAAAAAAAGTGTGATGCAACTGCACAGAGTCGGTAAAATCCATCCGGCAACTGTCAAGGGCGGGAAATTCATGACAGACCTTTCGATCATCATTGTGAGCTGGAACGTGGCTGATTTGCTGGCCGCCTGCCTGGAAAGCATTCTTGCCGGGCCGGTATGTGTCGTTTCTGCGGATGATTCTGCGCCTGACTGCGGCGATCGGCTTTCGGTGGAAATCCTTGTCATCGAGTCAGCCAGCACCGATCACACGATGGAAGTGCTGGGGCGCTTTCCGCAGGTGCGTGTGCTGGCGCAGAAGGAAAACGTGGGCTTTGTGCGCGGTAATAACATCGGGCTGACGGCGGCGGAGGGGCGCTATGTGATGCTGCTCAATCCCGATACAGAAGTGATCGGAGACGCACTGCCGGTGCTGGCGGCCTTTCTGGATGCCCATCCCGATGTGGGCATTGTTGGGCCGCATACCCTGAACACAGACGGCTCAACCCAATCCACGCGGCGGCATTTCCCGACGCTGCTCACGGCCCTGTTCGAGAGCACCTGGCTGCAGCCGTATGCGCCGCCGGGGGTGCTGCGCCATTACTATGTCAGCGATGCGCCCGATGATGCGATCCTGGATGTGGACTGGATGCAGGGTTCGGCATTGATGGCCCGCCGTGAGGTCTTCGAGCAGATCGGCGGGATGGATGAGCGTATTGTGATGTATTCGGATGAGTTGGACTGGTGCCGTCGGGCGAAGGATGCGGGCTGGCGGGTGGTCTATGTGGGGGCCGCGCAGATCGTCCATCATGGCGGCAAGAGCAGCGAGCAGGTTGCCGCACAGCGGCACATGTATTTTCAGCAGAGCAAGGTCTACTATTTCCGCAAACATCACGGCCCGCTGGCTGCAGGATTTCTGCGGCGTTACCTGCTTGTCCTGTACGCCTGGCAGTGGGGGCTGGAATGGCTCAAGTTTCGGCTGGGGCATAAGCCGGAGCTGCGTCGGGCACGTATGGCGGCCTACCGTGAAGTTTTGCGTTCTGGTTTGCAGTTGGCGAGGTGAGCATCGTGCGGATCGGGCTGATCAGTGGCGAGTATCCCCCGATGCAGGGCGGGGTGGCCGATTTCACCCGCGAGCTGGGGCGGGCATTTGTGGCACAGCAACATCGGATCTTTGTGCTGACATCCCGGCGGGGTATTGGCCTGGATGATCCCTATGTGACCGTTTCCCCCATCGTCCAGAACTGGAATGCAGCGAGTCTGCGAACTGTCAGGCGGTGGATTCGAGAGAAGCGGCTTGATGTGGTGAACCTGCAATATCAGACCGCAGCCTATAACATGGCCGGGCTGATTCATCTGATTCCGCGTCTGGTTTGCAGTGTGCCGGTGGTGACGACGTTCCACGATCTGCGTGTGCCGTATCTTTTCCCTAAAGCCGGGCGGCTGCGTGAGTGGGTGGTGCGGACGCTGGCCCGTGACTCGGATGCCGTCATCGTGACCAATGCGCAGGACGAACAGCGGTTAGCGCGGGAGGGCATCGCCAGAGTCCACCGGATTCCGATCGGCTCCAATATCGAATCGTCATTGCCGTCTGATTTTGATCGCTCTGCATGGCGGGTGCGGTTCGGTGTGGAGCCGGAAGAAATCCTGGTGGGCTACTTTGGCT
>JALSTC010000003.1 GCA_026983935.1 Ardenticatenia bacterium | reverse complement strand
GTCCAGGGCTACTGGCTCAACTGACGATGCGCTCCGGGACGATGCACCGCCCCTCTGCATCCGAGCGCAGCATCGCCTCGATCACGGCCACGTCCTGCAGCGCCTCCTGCGGCGAATTGCGGTGCGGCTCGCCGCGGCGGACGGCAGCGGCAAAAGCCGCCAATTCGTCCTGCACACCCCGATGCCCCTCCAGTCTGATCAGGCGTGTCTCGCCGCCGGTGGTTATCTCGACCCCGCTGTCGCGCGTCACGCGCAGCGACCCTTTCTCGCCAGCGATCCGGATGTCGCCGCTCCAGGGCGCATCCCCGGCGTAGGTGATGACATACGACCCAACAAGACCGCTCTCAAATCGCAGGGAGGCGCTCAGCGTATCGGCTGGCGGCAGGTCCTCGCGGGCCTGTGTCACTGTGGCGCAGACCCGATCCACCTCGCCCAGGATGAGGCGCAGCGCTGCAATATGATGCACCCCGCCATCCAGCAGGAAGCCGCCGGGGAAGTCCCCTGTGCGCCGCCATGCCGTATGGTAATACTTGTTGGCCGGAGTCATGTCCACGCAGATCATCCAGTCGGCCAGCAGCAGATTCCCGATCTCACCGGAAGCGATCACGGAAGCGGCCTCTACAAAGGCGGCTTCATAGCGGTAGTTTTCCGCCACCATCCACACCTGATCGGGCACAGCCGCGTACCGCTCCAGCAGCCGCCGCCCGGTGGCCACGTCGGGGGCCATCGGCTTCTCACTGATGACGTGCTTCCCGGCGGTCAGCGCCATTTCCACCGCTTCCGGGATCATCGGAATCGGCAGCAGAACATCCACCGCTTCGATGTCCTGACGGGCCAGCAGCGCCGGGATGTCATGGTAGACATCCGCCGGGGCAGGCAGCAGGGCATTCAGTCTTGCGGCAGATTCCGGCGAGCGGCTGTAAACAGCCACGATCTCGTAAGCATCCCCCAGGGCCAGCGCCGCGGGCACATGGGCCTCACGGGCGAATATCCCTGCGCCGATCATCGCCAGCCGAATCGGTCTTTGAACTGACATTTACTTCCTCCTCCGAAGCTGCACAGACAGCCACTGCCCGGTCATCACCGGCGCAATGGTGATCTGACTGTATCAGGAATTCGGGGAACGCTCAAATACCCTGCCCACAACAGAATCTCCCCAAACCTGTGCAAACAGAAAACGACTTTCCAGAATCACCGGAAACGTCCCACCGACAACAGTACCGATATCTCATAGACACAAATATAGAATACCCATAAATAAGAATAAATGACCGGCACTACCGGGGGGATGACCGCTTATGCCTGTTTCAAGACGTGATTTTCTCAAACTCACCGGCGCGGCGCTGGGCACCGTCGGGACGGGCTTTGCCCTCAACCAGGCAAAACCCACACCCCAGGCCCTCGCTGCCGCCGACGATCCCGTCCTGCACCTGCTGAACCGGATCACATGGGGGCCGCGCCCGGACGAACTCGAACGGGCGCAGGCCATCGGCTTTGAAGCCTATCTGGACGAACAACTATCCCCTGACACCCTTGACGACTCAGAAATGGAAACCCGCCTGGCGTCGCTGCCCGCCCTGAACATGGACCGGCGGACCGTCTACCGCCTGGAGGAACACCGCGTTTACATGGCCCTGGTGGAAGGCATGATCCTGCGTGCCGTTTACAGCAAGCGCCAGCTTCTGGAACGCATGGTGGAATTCTGGTCGGATCATTTCAACATCGCCGCCGGGGATTTCGCGCACGAACTGGTTGGCTTTCAGAACAGAGCCATCCGCCCCCATGCGCTGGGCAACTTCCGGGATATGCTGTTCGCGACGGCGCAAAGCCCGGCTATGCTCTACTACCTGGACAACTTCATCAACGTGGCCGAGCATCCCAACGAAAACTACGCCCGCGAACTGCTCGAACTGCATACGCTGGGCGTGGACGGCGGCTACACTGAAACCGACGTGCGCGAGGTGG
Source organism: Ardenticatenia bacterium (assembly GCA_026983935.1). Classification (GTDB taxonomy): domain Bacteria; phylum Chloroflexota; class Anaerolineae; order Aggregatilineales; family Ch27; genus JALSTC01. The sequence continues at coordinate 1,088 of JALSTC010000003.1, read as the reverse complement.
CCCGCGCCTTCACTGGCTGGACGGTGCACGACGGCACACCCACCGGTTTCTACTTCGATCTGGAAGTCCACGACACGGGCGAAAAAACCGTCCTCGGTCACCGTCTGCCCGCCGGGCGCGGCATTGAGGACGGGCTGCATGTGCTGGATATCGTGGCCCGGCATCCCTCCACCGCCCGGTTCATCTGTCGCAAGCTCTGTGTGCGTTTCGTCAGCGACGACCCGCCGCAGAGTCTGGTGGAAAGTGCCGCTGCCGTATGGATGGCAAATCACGGCGAGATCAGACCGGTTCTGCGGCACATCTTTCTCTCGGAGGAATTCCGCCAATCCGTCGGGCAGAAGCTGCGCCGCCCGCTGGATTTCTTCATCGGGGCACTGCGGGCCACCGGCACAGAAATTCACTCATACTGGGTGATGGACGAGATGCTGGCGAAGCTGGCACAGACCCCGTATGGCTGGGGGCCGCCAGATGGCTACCCCGACACAGCACCGGCCTGGATGACCAGCAGCGGGCTGCTGGCCCGCTGGAATACCGCACTGGCCCTGACCCACACCGCAACCAGTGAAGCGGATACGGGCATGACCGCGCATCTGTACGAGCGTATCGGCGAACCGACTACCGTCGGCGAGCTGGTGGATGCGGTGGCACGGCAGGTTTTCGCCGCGCCGCTTCCGGCAGAGGCACGTGGGCCTTTCATCGCCTTTGCCGCCGATGATGGCGGCCCGGACACGCCTGTGACCCACCACCTGCTGAGCCGCAAACTCAGCTCGCTGTTTGCGCTGATGCTGGCATCAGTGCTTTACCAGTGGCGCTGAGCAGGGCAGCCAGCCATGACAACCGACCATACACAGACGATTAAGGAAAAAATCTGATGCGAACCCGGCGAGAGTTTTTATCCGTTTTCGGCAAAATCGGCGTTGTGGGGATCAGTCGGGCGCTGCTGCCCGCCTGGATGCCCCGCCTGGCCCTGCGGCCCAGATACCAGACCGCGCCGGGCGACATTCTGATCTGCGTCTTTTTGCGCGGCGGGCTGGATGGCCTCAACGCCGTTGTACCTTATGGCGACGGCGCATATTACTATGATGCCC
>JALSTC010000002.1 GCA_026983935.1 Ardenticatenia bacterium | reverse complement strand
AGGCCGTCCCGGAACCCGGCGCGGGGCAGAACGCCGCCCTTGATCTGGATGGATACTTCGGGCTGCATCCGGCACTCGCTCCACTCAAAGAAATCTACGATGACGGCGCGCTGGCCTTCGTGCACGCTACCGGCTCCCCGGACCCCACCCGCTCTCACTTCGACGCCATGCAGTACATGGAGCATGGCACGCCCGGCGACAAAACAACGGGCACCGGCTGGATAGGCCGCCACCTGCAATCCATCGCCTGGCAGAACGATTCCCCATTCCGGGCGGTCGGGATGGGCGCGATGCTGCAGGATTCGCTGCGCGGGGCGGTACCGCCGCTGTCTCTGCAATCCATCGCCGATTTTCACCTCAAGGGGCGTGTGGATGAGATGCGGCGTTTTGAGCAAACGCTGGCCCGGCTGTATGCCTTTGACGCGCCGAACGATATGCTCGAACGCCAGGCCAGGCTGGTCTCGGACACCATTGAGACTTTACAGGCCATCAATGCGCAGACCTACACCCCGGCCAACGGCGCAGTTTACCCCTCAGACACATATGACTTCGGTATGGCGCTGAAGCAGATCGCGCAGTTGATCAAGGCCGACGTCGGGCTGGAGATCGCCGCCGTTGATCTGGGCGGCTGGGACACCCACGAAAATCAGGGCACGTTCGGCGGCACGTTTGCGGAACTGCTGGGTGTGCTGGGGCGCGGCCTGGCCGCGTTCTATGCCGATCTGGGCGAGCGGATGGCACGAATTTCGGTGGTGACGATGAGCGAGTTCGGGCGGCGTGTGGCAGAAAACGCCAGTCAGGGCACCGATCACGGGCACGGCAATTTCATGCTGCTGATGGGCGGCGGCGTCATCGGCGGCCAGGTCTTTGCCCGCTGGCCGACCCTGGCTCCGGATATGCTGGACAACGGCGATCTGGCAATCACCACCGATTACCGGGACATCCTGGCTGAAATCGTCAGCCAGCGGCTGCTGAATCCGGCCCTTGACCAGGTCTTCCCCGGCTACACAGCGACTTTACCGGGCCTGGTGCGCCCGTATTGAAAGGACACCTGAACCATGTATAAAAAATATGCAACTGTCTTCCTGCTGACCGTGCTGGCCCTAGTCGTCCTGATCCCCGCCGCCGGAGTCCCGGTCATAGCGCAGGGCGGCGACGAACAGACCGCCATCAATCTGGCTGCCACGTCCGGAGAATTCGCCGACTGGCTGGCAGGCTACAACCACTGGCAGGGAAGCGCTTACCCGGATGATACTGAACCGGGTCTCTGGTATGTGGATTTCTATGACGAGACCGTGGACGAGTGGCTGGGCTGGGCCGCGGTTGACCTGAATACCGGCGAGATCGTCGATTCTTTCGTTCCTCGCCCCCTGCCGCCGGAAGAATTCCAGGCCGGGCAGGAGCGTGTCACGGCTTTTGTCCTGAACGATCCGGAAGTGCTGGCCTTGCTGGAAGACCCCGATCTATGGGAACTGGGGGTTGATTTCAACCGCTACGACCAGCAGTGGGAAGCCTGGTTCGCACGGGGGCTGGACGCCCTGGTCGTCACACTGTACCAGGACGGTGACAATTTCTATATTGACGAAATCGAAGACGCCAACGCCCTCAGTGAGCAGCAGGCCCTGCAGGCGGCACGCGATCAGGCGATCACGCTGGCCTACGAGGCCGAAGGTGTATGGGAGGCGCTGGACGGTGTGGACGACTGGTATACCTATACCGAGCGCCAGGGTGACAACCTCTGGAGCGTAGAATTTACCACCGCCGATGGTGAGCTGTTTTATGCCCTGGTGGACGTCGCCGCGGAGAAGGTGCTGGAAACAGCCATCGGGGGCCGGTAACAGCTCACCGCACCGGAGCCAGCAGCGGCAGAATGTCCGCAATCATTGCGCGGTCGGGGACGAGAATCACCAGCGATTCATGCTCCCCGGCCCGCAGGCACAGCGTCTCCTCGCCGTACCAGCAGACGGTATCCGCGTCGGTCGGGACGCCCGGCGTATCAAAGCGCAGCGCACCATAGCCACGATAGGCGGCGGCAAACTCGTCGGCATCCGCCTGCGAGTCCCACACCGTCCGCCAGACCAGCACCGTTTCTTCCGTGTCATCGTTGAAGTAAACGCGGTAGCGGTCACCGCCCCACCCTTCGGCGGCCACATCTGCCGTTTCGCCAGGAATCACGGCCCGCAGATGCTCCCGCAGGTAGAATTCACCCAGCGTGCGATCCCATACAGGTCGCCAGTCATCGCCCAGCACGTCATCCAGCGGCACGACCGAAACGGGGATCGGATCGTCGCCCGCCACGTATCGCTCCGGATGCAGGATATGCTCGGTGGACTGCGGCGGGTGGCTGTAGGCATCGTTGACAAGTGACCAGCCATCGCCCGCCACGAACAGCGTATAGGCGAAGTTGCGCCCGAAGGTATAGGGAAATGCCAGCTCATACTGCACAATCGGCGGCGCAGCAGCGAATGCCACCGTGCGGATGAACAGCCCTTCGCGCAGCAGATCGAACGCCGCTGCCGGGCTGCTCTGCATCAGCCAGCGCTGATAGCCCTCGGTCATCAGCATGGCATCGCCCTCGACCAGGCCCTGCAGGGCCAGCACGGCGTCCGGCTCACTGATCTGGTGCTCTTCATCCAGCCCCAGCCCGGTCAGATCAAAGTGCTGATCCTGCAGCACATGCGTGTATTCGTGGGCATATAGAATCTGATTGAGCGCATCCAGTTCATCATCCGCGCTGATGACGAACATCGCCTTGAGGTCGGGATCATAAAACCCGCCAACCTGCTCGGTCAGCACGGCAAGCTGCACGGCCCGCAGGTCTACGTCCAGGTCCATCAGGCCG
>JALSTC010000001.1 GCA_026983935.1 Ardenticatenia bacterium | reverse complement strand
AATGAGCCGCAGTGGCTCCGAGACCGCCGCCTGGCGGCATGGGAACAGTATGAATCGCTGCCCATGCCATCAACTTCAGATGAGGCCTGGCGGCGCACCAATTATCGCAGCATCAAATGGCAGGAAGCCGGGCGTCTGCTGATGCCGGGTAAGACAGCCGATCTGGCTGTCATCCCGCCGCAGCATTACGCGCCGCTGCTCGGTGACCGGCAGGGTGGGCTGGTGGCCCATGTGGATGCCAGTCTGGCGGCACAGGAACTGGCGGGAGAGCTGGCACAGCAGGGCGTGATCTTTACCGATCTCCATACAGCGGTTGAGCAACATGGCGACCTGCTCCAGGAGCACCTTCTGACAAAAGCCGTTCTGCCAGAGGACGGCAAGTTCGCCGCGCTTCATGCCGCGATGTGGACGCATGGCGTGTTTCTCTATGTGCCGTCCGGCGTCTCTGTGACTTTGCCGCTGCACAGTGTGTTCTATCCGGTGTCTTCCGGCCTGACGCTGGGGCACATTCTGATTGTCCTGGATGATGGCGCGGAGGCTACGTACATGCATGAGTATGCCTCGCCAACGCTGGACGAACAGGCCGCCTATGTCGGCGCGACCGAGATTCTGGTGGGGAAGGGCGCCAGCCTCCGGTATGTCTCGCTGCAGAACTGGGGACGGACAATGTATACCTTCAGCCACCGCCGTGCTCGTGTGGAGCGGGATAGTAACCTGGACTGGGTGATCGGGACGATGGGAAGCCGTCTGATGAAGGCCTTCATCGAGCTTGATCTTGACGGTGAGGGCAGCACCGGGCGCATGAGCGGACTGTACTTTGCCGATGACAGCCAGTTGATGGATCATGACACACAGCAGAATCACAATGCGCCCAACACGACCTCCGATTTGCTTTTCAAGGGTGCGTTGAAGGATAAATCACGCAGTGTCTGGCAGGGGATGATCTACGTCAAGCCCGGCGCGCAGAAGACTGATGGCTTTCAGGCCAATCGTAATCTGATCTTGAGCCGCGGCGCTCGCGCTGACAGCATTCCCGGCCTTGAAATTGCAGCGGACGATGTGCGCTGCACCCACGCGGCCACGGTCAGCCAGTTGGACGAGGAGCCGATTTTCTATCTGATGAGTCGGGGCATTCCGCGTCCTGAGGCTGAAAAGCTGGCTGTGGATGGCTTCTTCGGCCCGATTATGGAGCGTATTCCGTTTGAGAACGTCCGAGATCGGCTGCAGGCTTCAATTGAGGCCAAGCTCCTGGGTGAGGATGTGAGTCCGTAGGCAGTCGCCCTCCCGTAGACGTGGTACACTGGGTCGCCGGTAACTTCTTACCGAAAAATCGGCGCGAAAGCCCCCGCCTTCAGGCATGGGGAGCGTCACAAGGAGTGAAGCGACCGTTGGGCCATTTTCGACGATTATGGCAGGTTGGATGGGTCAGGCATGGCGTGCTGGCTGCGGTGTTTTTCCTCACAGCGGCGCTGGGCCTGACCTATCCGCTTATCACGCAGCTTTCCACGCATGCTGCCGGTGCACCGTATGGTGATGCCTTCGAAGCCGTCCGTCTGATCTGGTGGGCAAAAGAGGCGCTGCTGCGGGGGCTGCACCCGGCTTTCCAGCCGCTTCTGGCCTATCCGGATGGTTTCTTCAGCCCCGTGGAATGGGCTGCTCCGATGGCGCATCTTGCCGGACTGCCTTTTTCGCTGCTTTTCCCGCCGCTGATTGCCTATAATCTGACGTTCCTTGCCAGTTTTGTGCTGACCGGTCTGGCGGCGTATCTGCTCTGCCGGGAGCTGACCGGTCGGTGGGATGCGGCGCTGCTGGGCGGCCTGATCATGATGGCGTTCCCCACGCGGCTGGGACATGCCGTGGCCGGGCACCTGACTCTGCTCACCAATTACTGGCTGCTGCTTTACGTCTGGAGTCTGGTCAGATTGTGGCGCGGTCCCACATGGCGCAGGGGAGTGTTGAGCGGCCTGTTTTTTGTGCTTGCCGCCGGAACATATCCCACGAATCTCGCCTATGAATTGATCCCTTTGACTGTTGTTCTGGGTGGAGGCACGCTATGGCGTCAGCGGCGGCGCTGGCGGCTGTGGCTCCCGGCGGTTGTGACGCTGGCATTGGTGGCGGTGCTCGGTGTGTTGATTCTGTACATGCCGTTGCTGGAAGGGTTTGTGACGGGCCGCATTGAGAATCTGCGGGAAGTCGGTGTGGTGCGTTACAGTGCCGATCTGCTGGCGTTTGTCACGCCCAGTCCTTTTGGCCCGGTGCTGGGGCGGTTGGGGTTGTATCCCGCCTGGGCCTGGGATGTGCTGGGTGACAATATCATTGAGGCGTCGGCCTATCTGGGCATGACGGCGTCGGCCCTCGCGGGCGCTGCGATCTGGCTGCGTCGGGCGGAAGCGAAGCTCTGGCTGCTGGCAGGGATAACCGGCATGGTGCTGTCGCTTGGCCCGGTGCTCAAGGTTGCCGATCGGATTGTCACACTGCCAGTAGAAGGCGGGGTGACGACTCACATTGCGCTGCCGTATGCGCTGTACAGCCTGATCCCCGGTCTGGGCATGGGACGCACACCGGGCCGATTGAATATGGTCACGGCGGTGGCGGTGGCGGTCCTGGCTTCACTGGGTTACGCGGCGCTGACCGATCGCCTGCCGCTTGTGCGGCGAGCCTTGTGGCGTGGTGGTGTGCTGGTTGGGCTGGCTGTGCTTGTGATGGTGGAGTATCAGCCGTTCGCTCTGTTCCCGACGACGGAAGCGCCCCGGCCTCGCTACTTTGACGTGCTGGCGGAAGAAGCGGCCCAGGGGATTGTGCGGCCTGTGCTGAATTTGCCCGCAAATGATTTTTTCGTGACACGCTGGCTGCTGTATGATCAGACGGCGCATCATCAGCCTGTATTGGCCGGGCACGTCGTACGCAGCACGCCTGCCAACCCGGCCATGCTGGCGCTGGTCAACACGGCAGCACTGCCGCCTGCTGAAGAGGGAGAAGGCTTTATGCCTGCCATGACGCCGGCGCAGCAGGCGGGGATTTTGCGGGCAGTCGGGGCGTCTGTTGTTGTCGTGCACCGCGACTTTGGTGATGGGGAATTAATGGCGGCGCATCTTGTCGGATTGCTTGGCCCGCCGGTTTACGAGGATACACGGGTGACGATCTTTGAAGTCCCGGAGGCGGAGAGGACTTTGCGGGATGTGCCGGTGTATACTGTTCAGGGCGGGTGGGATACCGGCGAGTCCTCGTCGCGTTGGGCCGATAACGCGATCACTATTGCGTTTTATATACCCGACGCACAGGAAGGCTACTGGCAGTTTGACGCTGCACCCTGGCTGCTGGATCGCTGGCTGCATCTGTCATTGGCGGATTCCCTGACGGAAAGCTTCTGGCTGCCAGCGGATAACGCGGCACTGGTGAGCTGGCGGTCGTCGGTGTATCGCCCCGCTGCCGGTTTCCAGCAGGTGCGTTTTCAGGTGGAGCCGGAGTCGGATGACTGCACACGCCTGCCAGATGAACCGGGATGCCGGCGTGTACTGGTTCGGAGTCCTCGCTTCGTTTTTGATGATGAAGATCAGGCGCGAGGCGTCTTGTTTGGCGATACGATGCGCTTTGTAAGCGCGGATGTGCAGTGTGAGACAACGGTGGGGCGCTGTGACCTGCGCCTGTACTGGCAGGCGCTGGGTGATGGACGGGCAGATTATACGATGTTCGTCCATATGTTAGATTCTGATAACGGGCTTGTGGCACAGTGGGACGGCCTGCTGGGTGGTCCGGACATGCCAACGTCGCGGTGGCCTGATAGGGGATTTGCTTTTCAGGATGCTGTGTTAACCTTTGATCCTGCGATGCTGGAGCCGGGGTCTTATCGCCTTTACACCGGCCTCTATACCTATCCAGACCTGACCCGGCTGCCCGTGTATAGTGATCGCCCCGGTGCCGGGGATCGAATGTTGTATTTGCAGGACTATCCTGTGTCGTCACCTGCCGATCGGTGACGGCATGTGAAATGGAGTGTATTGATGTCTCGTAGCACACTACTGGATGTTGAGGCCATTCGCCGGGATTTTCCGATTCTGGCGCAGGAAGTCCGTCCCGGCGTGAAGCTGGTCTATCTGGACAGCACAGCCACCAGTCAAAAGCCCCGGCAGGTGATCGAAGCCGTTGATCATTACTATCGTGAGCAAAACGCCAATGTTCACCGGGGAATCTACCAGTTGAGCGAGGCGGCTACAGATGCCTATGAAGAGGCCCGGAAAAAGATCAGGGCCTTCATCAATGCGGCTTCCTGGCGGGAGATCGTGTTTACGCGCAACACCACGGAGAGCATCAATCTGGTGGCGCAGACATGGGGCAGGGTAAATCTCGGTCCGGACGATGCTGTGCTGATCAGTGAGATGGAGCATCATTCGAACATCGTTCCCTGGCAGCTTCTGGCTCAGGAAAAGGGGTTCGATCTGCTTGTTGTGCCTGTGCGCGATGATGGCCTGCTGGATATGGACACTTTCGATCGTTTCCTGCAGGAGCATCCGGTCAAGCTGGTGGCGATCACCCACATGTCGAATGTGCTGGGCACGATAAACCCAATTGAGCGGATCATTCGGGATGCACACAGTGCCGGGGCGCTGGTGCTGGTGGACGGTGCTCAGAGCGTCCCCCATCTGCCTGTGGACGTACAGGCGCTGGATGCAGATTTCCTGGCTTTCAGCGGGCACAAGATGCTCGGCCCGACGGGCGTCGGGGTGTTATATGGCAGGCGTTCGCTGCTGGAAGCGATGCCGCCGTTTCTGGGCGGCGGCGACATGATCCGCCGTGTGCGTTTCGGCGGCAGTGAATGGAACGAGCTCCCGTACAAATTCGAGGCAGGCACGCCCGGCATCGCTCAGGCGGTTGGCCTGGGGGCAGCGGTGGACTACCTTTCGGCAGTTGGGATGGATAGAATTCACGCCTACGAACAGGAAATCGCGGCATATGCGCTGGAGCGATTGGCAGAAGTTCCCGGTCTGACGGTCTACGGCCCAGATGCCAGCCGGAAGGGTGCGGTGGCCGCATTTACAATGGATGGAATGCATCCCCACGACATCGCCCAGCTTCTCGACGCTGAAGGCGTGGCAGTCCGGGCCGGTCACCACTGCGCGATGCCGTTGCATGAACGGTTTGGGCTGGTGGCGACGACGCGCGCCAGTTTTTACCTGTACAATACGATGCAGGAAGTGGATGCGCTGATCGAAGCGCTCTACAAAGCAAAGGAAGTCTTCTCGTTTTGAGGGGGAGAACAGACACCAATGGATGATTTTTACCGTGAGTTGATCATTGATCACGGGCAGAATATGCGCAATCGCGGCATACTGGAACCCGCCGACATTGACTATGAAGAAGATAATCCGCTGTGCGGCGATCGTCTGCGTCTGACTGTGCAGTTGGATGAAGAAGGGCGTGTCAAAGCGGTTGGCTGGGACGGTGAAGGTTGCGTCATCAGTCAGGCATCGGCCTCGATGCTCGGCGAACAGATGATCGGTAAAACGCTGGAAGAACTGCGGCACTTCAGCAAAGAGGATGTGCTGGAAATGCTGGGTATTCCGCTGACACCCGTCCGGCTGAAGTGTGCGCTGCTGGCCCTGAAGGTGCTCAAAGCGGGCGCTTACGGTCTGCACGGCTGGCCCGGCGAGGAAGAGGAAGACGAGGAACAGCGCTGAATCCATCATCTGGAGGGAGCCGATGGCTGCATGGATTACCGAAAAATCGGCGTGAAAGCCCCCGGCTTTAGTCGTGGGGATGAAGCGCTGCCATCCTTTCTTTGAACGCTGCAGTCTGATAGAATTGCCCCAGGTGTAAACAGCGATGATCCGCAGGATGACCGCATCGCGCTGGAAGACCTGCATGTGAGCAGCATGGTGCGCAGCCACCACCTGAGAAAGCGTATTCTGGATGCGG